>CAJQQK010000147.1 GCA_905480435.1 uncultured Hyphomicrobiaceae bacterium
TACATGACACTGGAAACTCTCGGCGGCATCAGCCATGATGGTGCATCAGAACCGGCGGCCCTAACCGCTGACTGACCGTCCGGACAACGTTGCGACGGACCTGACCGGCACTGTTACACCACCTGATGGGACGCGATCCAGCAAAGATCAAACAGGAGAAGTTTTCAGCCTGGGGTCAATGCACCTTGCCGTACTTGCAGCACAGTCGAAGAGCACTCAGCAGCGGATGTGAAATCCTCCTCAGTTGTTTTTCTCAGTCGGTAGAGTCGAGAAAAGACCCGGTGGTATTTAGACGATAGGGAGTAGTTGTTGCCGACGGCTTTCGCCGATTGCCGGTGCCTCACTCTTCGCGTTGGCTCCGTTTCCTCTCCCTGTACCTTTATCGCGCGGTTCTTGGAATGTACAAGGCAGGTCACGCGCAGTGGAGCGTTGCGGAACGGAGCGTGACCTGCGGGCGACGGCTCAAATTAGCGTAGCCTTTCCGAACCGAGCCGATTCGCCGGGAGCAACCAACTCTCCCCTGTGACGCGATCACCTGAGCGGGACACGTGCCCCGACGAGTTGGCCACGATCGATGCCCAGTGGGGAGTCCGCGCCGGACCTGTGACTGTTTTTCCGAGCGCCAGTACAGGGATCGGCGAAGATCGTGGTGGCTCGCAACTTCAAGCGGGGAACGATCATGATTGATCAACAACGATGGTATGCCGGCGTCGACTGGGCAAGTGAAAGTCATCATGTGTTTCTGACGGACGGAGACGGATTGAAGATTGGCGAGAAAATCTTCAAGCACAGTGGTGAGGGGTTGGCCGAGATGGCGGCTTGGCTGATGGTGGCGAGTGGCGCTGGCCATCCAAGCCAGATCCATATTGCAATCGAGGTACCGCACGGCCCCGTCGTAGAGACACTGATCGAGCGCAAGTTTAACGTCCACGCGATCAACCCCAAGCAGATGGATCGCTTTCGCGATCGTTTTACGCTGGCGGGTGCCAAAGACGACAGCCGCGACGCCGAGGTGATGGCGTCTGCCTTGCGCACCGACCCGCGCTGTTTCCGATCGCTCGCCGCCGCGGATCCAGTGATTATCGAGCTGCGGGAATGGTCACGTATTGCGGACAATCTGGGAGCCGAGCGTAACCGACTGACCAACCGCATGCGCGAACAGCTCTGGCGCTACTTTCCAGCAATTCTCGAGTTTGATAGTGATCTCAACGCGGAATGGTTGCTCGCCCTCTGGGAGGCGGCACCCACGCCTGCCAAGGCTGTGCGCATTCGTGAGGCGACGATCGCCAAGCTCTTGAAGCGGAATCGCATTCGCCGCTTCAATGCCGCCTATGTCCGCGACGTGCTGCGCCAGACCCCGGTGACGGTTGCCGCTGGCACCACTGAAGCGGCCTGCGCACACATCGCTACGTTGATCGCGCGCATTCGTCTTCTGAACCGGCAGATCACACAAGCCCACGACCGGCTCGATGCTTTGATCGCGCAGCTTACCTCCGCCGCCCAGGTTGAGCTGGAAGGCAAACAGCATGACGCGGAAATCCTCGCATCCTTGCCGGGCGTCGGAAGGATCGTTCTCGCCACGTTGCTCGCAGAAGGCTTTGATGCCCTGCAGCGACGCGACTACGCCGCGTTGCGCAGCCTGACGGGTGTCGCCCCCGTGACCAGGAGGTCGGGCAAGAGCCTGATTGTGATCCGACGACAGGCCTGCCATCAGCGGCTCTCCAACGCGATGTACCATTGGGCCCGCGTTGCCGTGCAGCATGACCGGATCAGCAGGGCGAAGTACGCAGCCCTGCGAAGCCGGGGTCATAGCCATGGAAGGGCGCTGCGATCAGTCGCCGATCGCCTGCTCAACGTCGCCTGTGCCATGCTGAAAACCGGCACCACCTTCAACCCCTCACTGGCGGACGAAAAAACCCCTTGCTAAACGGTGGGGAGTCCCGCTCATCAAACCCGGACGTGCGGAGTTATCGCATCCGGCTTTTTCCGACCGGCTTCATTGCAAAGCACACGACACACGGCCTTCAATGTGGATGCTGCGCGACAACATCCAGGTCGTGACAGTCTTCGCTCCACGCTACAGCTCCCTCCAATGCCGCCTGATCTCTATGGTGCTTATAGGCATACGCCAGTCACCGATCCTTGGCTTCTTCGAAAGCACACCAGAAGTCAGGGTCCTTTGCTTCACCGGCATTACCCAGCATCGACGCTCGTATGACCCTGTCCGACTCCCGCCCGGACCGCCGTCTGAAAACGACGTTGAAGTCGCGACCCTCATCCCCAACGGGTATCCCCCGATTACCTGCATCACCTTTCCGACGTTCTGTGCCCACTACCCTGGCGGATTGAATGAGTGCACATGTCGACGGCTTCCCCAAATGGCCGGAGGGTCGGCATCCGCATTGTCACTTTCGAGGCCTTCTCAGGCTACACACTCGTTACGGCCCGTCGGATCGCTCAGCCGCCCAAGGCGGCCTTTGTCGCGAGGCTTCAGTCCTGCCGGTTACCCGACAAGAACCGCTCGTCAGCTACCAGGTTTATCGACTACTGCCTGGGTGGAACCTTCCTCCACTGGTGTTTCACGCTTTCGGGGCGCACGGCCATCAACAGACATCGATGCGTGCAAAAAACCGGCAACTGAGCTCTCAATACCGGACACCATTGCCATGCTTATGGCCAATCAGCACAGCGACGAGGTCACCGGGCCACGTTCATCGCTCGCGGGATGACTCGCAATCTACTTGCTGCGCACCAAGACACGCGAAAGCCACTGTCGGATATTGAAAAGGAACAACGCAAACCGAAACGGAAGTGATCTTCGCCATTAAATGCGCTTAAGAAAGTTGCCCAGTGCGCAGATCTGGGCAAGGCGAGTGTGGCGATCGATAGAGAAACACACGTCTATCTGTTAAGAATAAGCCGAGAGCCTTTCCGTCGTGGGGATGGCATGATGCGCGATCCCACGGCCACCTTACTCTGCCAATGGAAGAGATCTGACTCGTGGATGGAATGGCACCGGCCACCACAAAAAAATACGCTCCAGCCCCTCACGTGCGAAAGATTGGATTGCTGTGCTACGCCGCCTCGGCTGCCAGCGTACGGATGACGGCGGGGCGCTGCAACATCTGCTCGAGATGTCGTTGCAGGTTGGGGAATCTGCCATTGGGTAGATCGTTCGCACTTGAGAGGCGCCAGTAGAGGCGGAAGAGGTGAATGTCAGCGATCGAGTAGCCGCCAACTGCCCACTCGCTGTCGCCGAGCCGCTCGTCGGCAATCTCGAACGCTGGTAGCGCGAGATCGAGCCCCTTGTTCCAGACTGGATGCAGGCCGGATGCCACATACGCCATCCACGATATAACCTGCGCCTGTGCCTCGATATCATCTTCCGGTGGCAGCAGGCCAGTCGCGGGGTAACGCTTTGCCAGATAGAAGAGGATCGCGGCGACCTCGGTCAAAAGGCGCCCGTCGATTAGCAAGGCGGGGATTTTGCCAGCTGGGTTGACGGCAAGGTAGTCGGGCGCTTGGTGTTCCTTATCCACGATCGACAATTTCTTCACGTCGAAAGTCGCGCCGACCTCATGTAAGGCAATGTGTGCTGCGAACGAACTCGAACCAGGCGTAAGGTAAAGCGTAAGCATGACGGGCCTTTCGGGCTGGTAAATCTCTATCGACGGGTAGATCGACGCTGTTGGTCAAGTCATTTAGCACGTGGAAAGTGGGCAGGCGCAATTATCAGCTACACAGTGGCTTCGATATGCATAAAGGCGGCGCTAGACTGTCGTGGAATGAGAAATGCATCGACATCATAATCGCACAGCCGAACCGGATGAGCGTGTTCTGGCATCTTAAAAACGCCAATGAGTGCTCGGTTCGCGACTTCTATGATTGCCCGGCGATCAATTGGAGAGGCTCCGCTCAATCGGTGAACAACGGCATGTGGCATCTAATGGCTCCCGTCTCTGGCAGATCAGCTTTGCGGAAGGAGAACACCCTGAAGCGTATAAGGCGGTGAAAGGAGCAGCGGAGCTTCGCGACAAATAGGATCGGTTCCCGCTGCCCCTGCGACTACCCCAGCTTGATGACCGTTCCCGCTGTGTGCGACCGCTCCAGAGCGTCAATTAGCGCGTGGCGGACCACGGCATGGTTGAAGTCGGGCGTGGGCACCGCACCCGACCCCACCGCCACGGCATAGCGGGCGTAGGCTTGGGCCACGTTAACCGCCGGGCTCTGGGGCATGTCCGCCGGAGCGAGGCGATAGCTTGCAGGTGGGACGATCTCCTTCATCTCGTCTTTGCCGATGCCAAGCTGGAGCTGGCTCGGCCCGATGTTGACCGACTTTGAGGTCAGCACCAACGTACCCTTGCTGCCGTAGATCTCCAGCCGCGTGCCGCTTGCGTGGTGGGGCACACTCGCCATTTGCCAAGAGACCTCAGCTCCATTGCGGAGCACGCCTGCAACGGAGACGGTGTCCGGCGCGTCGACGGGAAAGTCGTCACCCGTCACTGCGTGCTTCCACATCTCGATCCGCGTAGTGACCCGAGCACTGACCTCGGCGAATTCGCCGAGGATATGGCACATGGCGTCGATCGCGTGCCCGCCCGGGATGGTCATCGGATTGGCACCGTTCTTCCGGATGCCCTGCCAGATGCGGCCGTCACCGCGCTCGGTGACCGCATCGACAATGACTCGCATGTTGACGGAGACGGTGTCGCCGATCTCGCCATTGGCGACGAGGTTACGGGCATGCATCACCGCCGGATCGCTTTGCGCCTGGAGACCGACCATGGTGGGCAGTCCGGCGACCTTTGCAGCATCCGCCATCTCCTTCGCCTCGGCCAGATCGGCGCCGAGCGGCCATTCACAGCAGACAGGCTTTCCTGCGCCGATGGCTGCCATGACCAGCTCCTTGTGCCAAGGCACGCGCACGACGACCGTGACGAGGTCGACATCTGGATGCGCCACCATCTGGTTGATGTCGTGGAAAGCAAGGTCAGCGCCAAACTTCTCGGCCGAGGCCTTTGCGGTCTCCCGGTGTGCGGTGCAGACTGCTTTTAGCTCGAAATTCGGTAACGCTTGCAAGGCCGGCGCGTGGGAGTTGGCCCCCCATCCGCTGCCGCCCGGCGTTACCGTTGCACCGACGATTCCCACCCTGATTCTGTCTACCACGATCTTGTTCCATTCATGTGTGTTGCGCCTGAGCGCTCCCCGGGGAAGGAGCATAGCATTTCAGTGCGAGATGTCTGTAAGGCACTGACTCCCTTGTTGGACAGCAATTAAGCGACTGGAACATGTGAAGGCACCCAGCGATCTTATGCCTTGGTCAATGCATCAATAGAGGCAAGGTCTTTCGCGCTGACCTCAGCGTTTTCGGCGGCGACGTTGTCAGCAACTTGATCAACGTTCTTGGCTCCGGCAATCACAGAACCGACAGACGGCCGAGATAGCAGCCACTGCAGGGCAAGATGCGCTGGCGTAGAACCGCACGTGGTAGCGACAGCTTTGAGGCCATCAACGGTATCCAGATTGCGTTCAAATACATCCTCATCGAACAAGCCTGTTCGATGACGCCAATCGTTGTCGTGGAGCTTGAAGTCACGGCTGTAGCGGCCGCCTAAAAGCCCATAGGCGAGCCCGCCCCACGGAACAAAGCTCGCACCATTGTGCTCGCACCAGGGCAAGACGTCAGTTTCTATTTCGCGCTGTAACAAGTTATAGCAGGACTGAACTGCATCTACCGGACCTGCACTGGCAGCAGCCTGCAAAGCGGGCAAGTCGAAATTCGATACACCAGCGGCGCGAATCAGGCCTTCGCGCTTGAAGTCCATCAAAGCGCCAAACGCTGTTTCAACCGGTGTTTTTCCGTCGTGGCGATGAATGTAATAAAGGTCGACACAGTCGACATTCAAACGTTTTAGAGATCGTTCCAAGGCGCCACGCAGATAAGCCGGATCGTTGTTGACGCCGCTACCGTGCTCGCCGAACAATATGCCACCCTTGGTGACCAGCACCACTTCGTCGCGGCGCCCTTGGATGGCTTTGCCAACCAGTTCTTCCGAGCGTCCAAAGCCGTATGCATCAGCCGTATCCAAATGGGTAACGCCCAGGTCGATGGCCCGTTGGACGAGGCGAACGCCCTCATCTTCGTCGACGTCCACATAAAGGTTGTGCCCACCGACATAGTTGGTGCCTAAACCGATCGTGGATATGTCAATGCCTGATTGGCCGAGTTTTCGCGTGTTCATGTAATGATGTTTCCGATTAAATGAGCAACCAAGTTGTTAGTCTTCTTTGACAATATGGGCAATACTGCTCGCTGCAGCCTAAGTTGGAGATTGCCCCATGCTGCGTACTTTGCAGCTTGTCGACAGTGATGAAATCGGCACATTTGGCCAGCTAGAATATCGGCTGCTTGGACTATCTACGGCTTCACAAGGTGGAAAGCGTTTATGTCGATCAAAACCTATCCTGATTGCAAATATCTGACGGATTGCGATGGACTCGACGCACAACTCAATCAGGTGCTGTTGATTGATCTTCGTCCAGCAGAAGATTTCGCCCTCGGGCATATCAAGGGGGCCAAGCACCTCGACATCTATGCAGTAAGCTTGAATGACACTTCGCCTGCACCACTCGAAGCCTTCCTAGCTATGTTCAACGGGCCGCTTGGGGCACGAGGCGTGTCTCGGGATCAGCCTGTCGTCATCTATGATCATGAAAGCGGTGAGCGAGCCGCGCGCGCCGTCTGGCTGCTCAGCGTTCTCGATCACACCGATGTCAAGTTGCTTGACGGTGGTGTAAAGGCATGGAACGCATCCGGTCGACCACTTTCGCGGATCGGCGAGGTGGCAGCCCCAGTTGCCCCTGACCATGCGCCGCCGACTCCGCCGCCGTTTCGCGGCGGGCGGCGACTTGAGTATCTGGCCACCCGATATGATGTTGATCGCGCTATCGACGACAAGGCAACGGTGATTGTCGACGTTCGGCGGGCCTCGGAATATCAAGGTGCCGAAAAGCGGGCCAACCGAGTCGGTACGATACCAGGGGCTGTGCACGTCTTCTGGCGTGACCACCTTGACGACAGTGGTGCGTTGCGGCCGGCTAAAGAAGTCCAAGCGCTCTATGAGTCAAAGGGTGTGACGCCCGACAAAAACATCATCGTTTTCTGTCAGGGAGGTTATCGCTCCGCGAATACCTTTATCGTACTTGCCTCGCTCGGGTTTCCGCGCGTGCGCAACTATATCGGTTCATGGGCTGAGTGGGGCAACCGGGATGACTCCCGTATTGATTTAACAGGTACATAAGAGGATTGCGTTCAGTAAAACCTGCAAAGCTTCAGCTAGCTAACCGGGCATAATTCGTGACGTTGACGAGATGCTCCGGCAGGCCTTGTCCAAGGCCCTCTATTGCTAGCAAACTTCCAGCTACTGGCTCTTCATCAAGTTGCTCATGTGTGAGAAATTTTCGACCCGTGGTGATATAAAGAGTGGTTAAATCTTTGCCGCCGAAGCATACGCAGGTGGGATTAGTCACTGGCAGGTTTATTCTTCTGTCGATACCCCCATCTGGACGATACCGTACGATCTGGGAACCTCCAAAAAAGGCTGCCCACATACATCCATCCACATCAATACAGGCACCATCCGGGCGCTCGCCAGTCGCCGTGTAGTCTGCGAACACACGCCGGTTCGTTAAAGCGCCATCTTCCGGATCAACGTCAAAGGCCCACGTCATAAAGCGCCGTGTATCAGTGACGTAGAATGTCCGGCCATCAGGCGAATGCGCGATACCGTTGGTGACAATGATGTCGCTGAGATGCTTTGTAACGGTCCCATCGGTTTCCAGGCGGTAGATGGAACCATTCGGGCGATGAAGCTGGTTGTCTATGGTGCCAGTCCAGAAACGGCCCTTTCCATCGGCTCGACCGTCGTTTATCCGATTGTCGTGCCCGTGGTCTACTGTTGCAATGGGTTGAACCTCACCTGTATTCGGATCGAACAGCGCAAGCGTGAGGTCTTTCGCGATCAGTAGACGATCCGAGTTCGTTAGTGCCAATGAGCCAACATATTTGCTGTCGATGCGGAAGATTGAATGCGCACCCGTTTCAGGGTCCAGCGACTGAACGGCGGGCGCTTCGACATCAATCCACCAAAGCTTGCCAGTCTTCGCACACCAGAGTGGCGTTTCCCCAAGCCTGTCCTTGGCGGACAGTGCGATTAGGACTTTTGGATCGTTCATTGCCCACCACTCTCAGCTGCAGCTCTCAGAATTAGTCACAAATTGCCTGTGGTCGACACCTAAATTTGGGCGACCGCGCGCAATTCTTCAGACGTGGTCGTGCCCAACCTGAAAAATTCAAGATAAGCTGGTATCTGCTCGAACAGCATGTCGAGACCGATCTGAATATCGCAACCTCGTGATCGGGCCTGTTCTAAGAATGGTGTAACCTCTTGCGTTAGGACCACGTCGCCAATCAACGTTGATGAAGGGACGGCCGCAAGGTCCATCGGCAAAGGATCGTCCGGTTTCATGCCCAACGGCGTTGCGTTGACAATAACATCCCAAGACGAACTGTCGGCACATACGGTGTCGAGTTCAACATGCGGATAATGCGTTTGGAGACGGTCGCAGAGTTGGTTTCTGGTCGCGCGGTCTGTATCGCTCACTCCAAGCCGCGCGACACCAGCTTTCGCCACTGACGCCGAAATTGCAGCACCAACGCCGCCGCATCCGATAACGCGAACACTCGCATCTGTCAGGCGCCGTCCATGTCGCTCCAGGCCTCGCACGAAACCCTCCCCGTCAAACATATCGCCGATCAGCTTGCCTTCTTCAGTACGCCTGACGGCATTGCATGATCCCGCCACCTTAACGGTGGTGGAAACCTCATCGAGCAGACCAACGGTGCTCACCTTGTGCGGCATCGTGATCAAGGCACCTAGGAAGTTCGACAGCCGGGTTACGCCAGAAAAAACATTCCGATAGTTTTCGACCCGGCATCCCATCGGCACGACGACCGCATCGATTGCATGCTTTGCAAAGTAGGGATTGTAGATCAAAGGTGCCTTGAAGCTTTCCGTCGGAAAACCAAGATGCGCGATGAGTTGAGTTGTGCCGCTAATCTTCATGACGCTCAATCCAAGTCAGCAGGCAAAGTCGACGCTGCAAATCCCGCCTGCACCTTTCTGATCTGCGCCAATGCTTCGTCCGACAGTGGTCCTCTGTTTACGGCTGATGCTGCCTCCTGCAATTCTTCAAGCGTTGCTATACCAATCTCGGTTGTCACGAGTGCTGGATTGGAAATAACGTAGCGCATGGCAAGTTCCGTCAACTTTGCGGCATGACCCGCCTCAACCAGAGGCATAAACTGGAGGGCGCGCCACACATCCGTCGCGTAATCGGTCTCTGACCCAATTGGATCGACTGACGGCATCCCGAGCGAATGGCGCGCCTCACTCCCCGACATTGCACCACCAGCAAGCACGCGCACACCAATTGAACCAACGCCGTTGTCCATTGCAACGTCAAGAAGTTGGCCAAAGTCGTCGGCTGGGTAGTCCGCTGGCACGGCTTCGCCGGCAGATGGCACAAGTAAATTGTAGAAAATCTGTGCGCTGCTAAAGGCGCCGCATTTAACCAGTTTGTGTAAGTCATCCGCGTCGCCCTTGGCCGTAAAACCTAAGAAGCGCGTTTTGCCTGCATCCCTTAATTTTTCGAAAGCAGGTATTACGTCATCCAATACTTGGTCAACCTTGAGCGTGTCCCGGAAATCTGCACGACCCAAGGTGTTGTGCAGTTGAAAGATGTCCACGTGGTCGAGCTTCAGTCGCGTCAAGCTGGCATCGAGAGACTGAGCCACCGTTCCTGCGACATTCGTCAAGTCGTCATCACCTAGGCCGACCTTGGTACTAACCACGATCCCGTCAGTATTGCCGTTGAGTGCACGGCCGAGGTTCGTCTCCGAGGCGCCGTTGCCGTAACTCGCCGCAGTGTCGAAAAAGTTGATGCCATTGTCGCGCGCCCAGGCAATTGCGCGGTCCTGGTCCGCAGCATCACCCTTGGTCATCAGACCGCCAACGGCACCGCAGCCGAATGTCAATCGAGATACTTCAAGGCCAGTATTGCCAAAACTTCGCATTTCCATCGTGTATTTCTTTCTGTGACAGGCAGCTTCCAGCCTTTGGGCCGCCTCAGTTAGTCCGATCGCAGCCCCACCGACCTTAGCTCCATGGCGATCGTTCGTCGATCTGGTTGTCGGCAATCCCGGGGGCTTCTTGCGAAGCGACGATCTTTAGTGGAGAGCGGGTCATTTTGGTTTCTTCTATGATGGTGATCTTGAGGCGTTCTGCACAGAGCTTCGCAAAAAGGGCGTCGCATTCCCTGTGCCGCTCAAACGTGGAGTGAATGGCAAGATATTGTGCTACGTCTTTGCGCCAGACAATGTCAGCATTGAGCTAATGGAGGCATGAGTTCTATAGTTCTGCTTTCAGAACTGAGCCACCTGTAGACCGACGCGACACAGCCAGAAAGGGTATTGAAACGATGTTTGGATGGCGCGCGCGTCTCGGATTCCTCGTTCCTCCTGGTTGTCCAACTGTTGAGGGAGAGATTCCGCCAATCATGCCTCGTGGTGTTACGGCTCATTTTTCGAGAATGGTGGCCGGCGGCGCGACCGGTTCGCTTGAAGGGCAGGAACAGCGCAATCGCAGTCAGATCGAAAACATTGACCAAACCGCAAGACTGCTCTCTCTTGTCAAACCGGGCGTCATGGCCCTGGCACATACGGCGACCAGCTACACCTTGGGTCGAACCGGTGAAGAGCAACTCATTCAACGCTTGCAGGATGAGTATCAAATCCCTTTTGTAACGGCCTTTGGTAGCGTCGTGAAAGCGCTTGAGCATCTCAATGTGAAGCGTGTTGCCCTGGGTGCCCCTTACGCCGAAGAGATAACCCTCAAAGGCAAGGCCCACCTTGAGTCTTTCGGCATTGAAGTTGTGCACCACGGCCGTCTTGAGAACGTGACTAACATTTATGACGAAACGGCCGAGCGTGCATATGGCTTGGCACGAAAGGTCGATGTGCCTGAAGCAGATGCGGTGTTTCTCAGTGGCGTCGGCCTTGCGACTATGTCTGTTTTGGGTGCACTTGAGCAGGACCTCGGAAAACCGGTAATTTCCAGCATGGCTGCACTTACGTGGGCATCTTTGCGCGCAACTAAAATCAATGAGCCCATCGAGGGCTATGGCCGACTACTCACTATGTAGCGCCATGCCGAGCGTAGTTTGCGGTCGGCTCCGGCCCATCAGGAAACTGAGTTGTTAGCGATACAAGGAATTGAGAATGAAACAACGTCGGCTGGGTCAAAGCGGTCCCGAAATCAGCGCTGTTGGTTATGGCGCCATGTCGTTCACGGATTTTTACGGACCCGCAACCGATAGCGGCTCAATGGAAATCCTCGATGCCTGCGTAGAGCTCGGGATTACCCATGTTGACACATCCAACGTTTATGGAATGGGACGCTCAGAAACTGTCATCGGGGAATGGTTGAAGCGGCGCGGAGGGCAGCCCCCATTCACAATTGCATCGAAAGGTGGCGTCACGCGCAAGCCCGAACGCCCGTTCAACAATGACGCTGATTATCTTGAAGAATGTCTGGACGCAAGCCTGACCCGTTTAGGTGTTGATGCAATCGACCTCTATTATATTCATCGCCGCGATCCGGTCCACGAGATCGAGGACGTAACAAATACGCTCGCTGGATTTGTGAAGGCGGGAAAGATCAAAGCGTTCGGGTTTTCCGAGATCGCGCCATCCTCGCTGCGTCGTGCGCACGCTGTTCATCCCGTCGCTGCTGTTCAATCGGAATATTCACTTTCCACGCGCTCGCCGGAGCTGGGTCTTGTGCAGGCCTGCGAAGAAATCGGAGCATTGCTCGTGGCGTTCTCGCCAGTTGGTCGTGCTTTGCTGACAGATCGCCCTCATCAGGCTGACGCGGTTTCAAAGATGGAGTTTATGAAGGGCAATCCGCGCTTCGTGGAGCCAAACCTCTCTACCAACGTCGCAGCGACTGCCAATTTCCGTCAGTTGGCTGCAGACAAAGGCGTCGCTGCCGGTAGTTTGGCGATTGCCTGGCTGGTTCATCAAGGGGATCACGTTCTACCGATCCCAGGAACACGTCAGATCGCGCATCTGCGCGAAGTGGCAGAAGGTGGCACCTTAGACCTGACCTCTGATGATCTTGACAGGATTAGCGAAGTCCTGCCGATCGGTTGGGCACACGGCGATAGGTACTCTGTCGGACAATGGAATGGGCCCGAAAAGTATTGCTGATCTACACCCTCAGCAATCGATCGTTGGACAGTCATGGAGAGCGCAAAATTCGATTAACGCATCTGTACATTCTTTTGGAAAGAGTAGCTGGACCATGTGATAATTGGTCGGCAGATGAACGATCTGGAAATTGTTCAAACCCTCTCGCAATAGCTGCTCCTGCGCATTGCTCGTGATTTGTCCGGCGGTGGGATAGAGCCCCAACACGGGTTGATCGATCTGCGCTAGGAGGCTTTGTGCGTCGGCCTGATTGACAAGTTTCGACATCGCGATCTGTACGTCAGGATCACCTTTGGCGAACTCATCAACATACCAGGCAAACAGACCTGGTTCTTGTTGCTCTGGGAGACGCGTCGTGCGTGTCGTCGCAGCCACCCAATCTCTAATCCCGAGGTTCTGCATCGCTTCTACGCGTGAACCGTGTCCCAGCGAATAGCGGTCTTTCATTTGCTGCTCGATGAAGACCGGCGTCGACACAAGCGACATTGTTCGAACGCGGTCCGGCACTTGTGCTGCAAGAGCCAGACCCAATATTCCGCCCATTGACTCACCGCAAAAATGCACGCTCTCGGCTTCAGCGTGATCCAGGACAGAAATCAGATCATCGACCAAGAGCGCCAAGGTGAAGTCAGTAGCTAGATCCAGCTCACCAATTGATCGGCCAAGCCCTCTCATGTCAGGTCGAATAATACGGAAGTGTCGTGCGAGGTAGGGAATCCAGCGATACCAGAACCGCGAAGATCGCCCGTTGCCATGTTGCAGCATGAGAAAGGGGCGTGCTTCCCACGGATCAGTGAAATCATTTAGATCGTAATGCAGGTGCAAACCTGGGCGACGCTCAAACTTTGGCATTGCCTACCTCTAGTGTGCCAATCCTGCGTGTAACAGGCTCGTGTGTACCGACCTGGACCTCTATCCAGCCCATGAGTGCCGGGCCGAGTACCCGTTCACGAATTCAGTGATTTCCTGGTCATGGACCTGCGTAAAGCCGATATCATCGAGGCCATTGAGCAGTCGATGCTTGTCAAACGGATCGACTTCAAATGCATAACTGGTTTGGTCTGGACCAGTCAGGGTCTGCGTTTCCAAGTCGATGGCGATTTCCGCGCCAGGGCCGTCGCGCAATTGCCGGCGTAGCGTTGCGCAATCCTCATCGGACAGGACTACCGGTAGGACACCGTTCTGGATACAGTTGTTGTAATGGATGTCCGCAACACTTGGTGCAATCACGGCGCGAATACCATTGGCAACAAGTGCCGTCACGGCGTTCTCACGTGACGACCCGCAACCCCAGTTCTTGTCGGAAACCAAGACACCTGCGCCGCGATAGGCTGATGCATTGAAAATAAAGTCGGTTTCGGCTCCTTCCGCGTTGAATCGCAGATCATGGAACAGAAAACGTGCATAATCTGGGTCGTCCAACGCTTTGCGCAGGAATCGGGCCGGGATGATTTGATCCGTGTCACAGTTTGCGATGTCGATCGGTACAGCGACCGAAACAAAAGTGCGAAACGGCTCGATGGTGGGCTCGTTTGCCATGGTCATGTCCTCTCAGCGAGATCTCTGACGTCGGTGAATTTACCCATCACCGCGGCAGCTGCAGCCATCGCCGGGCTGACGAGATGGGTTCTGCTGCCGACGCCTTGCCGGCCGCGAAAGTTGCGGTTGGATGTCGATGCCGAACGTTGCCCGGCTTCCAATGTCTCACCGTTGACGGCGAGACACATCGAGCAACCCGGCTCGCGCCATTCCATACCGGCATCAATGAAAATCTTATCGAGGCCTTCGGCTTCTGCTTGTTTTTTGACGAGGCCAGAACCCGGCACAACCAGCGTCCGCACCTTGGCTCTGCGACCCTGAACAACCCCTGCAGCAGCACGAAGATCTTCGATGCGGCTGTTGGTGCACGAACCGATGAACACCATATCAACTGCAATTTCCGACAGCGGCATGCCGGGTTTGATGTCCATATAGTCGATCGCTGCTGCCATTGTCGCGCGCATTGAGGCATCTGGTTCACTGGCAGGATCCGGGACGGTATCCGTGATCGGTAACGCCCACTGCGGACTGTTGCCCCACGTCACCATTGGCGCGATGGCGTTGCCGTCAATCACGACTTCGTTGTCAAACACCGCGTCGTTGTCTGACTTCAATGTTTGCCAATAGTTGGTGGCCTTGTCCCATTCAGCATCCTTTGGTGCATAGGGGCGGCCTTCAATGTAGGCGATGGACTTGTCGTCTGGCGCAATCAGTCCGCACCGGGATCCAGCTTCGATGGTCATATTGCAGATCGTCATGCGGCCTTCGACCGACATCGCATCAATGACCGGGCCCGCGTATTCGATGGCGTAGCCTGTACCACCGGCGGTGCCGATCTCACGTATGATGGCAAGGACCACGTCTTTCGGTGTGACGCCAAATCCCAACTCGCCGGTGATCGTGATCCGCATCGACTTAGGCTGACGTTGCCAGAGCGTCTGGGTGGCGAGTACGTGTTGGACTTCGGTTGCGCCGATGCCAAGCGCAATGCAGCCGAGTGCACCGTGGGTGGATGTATGTGAGTCGCCGCAAACCAGCAGTAGACCGGGTAGTGTGATGCCTTGTTCAGGACCGACGACGTGGACGATGCCGTGGCGATCATCAGTCATCGAAAAGTGCGTGAAGTTGTGCTCTTTTGATGCGCTCTCGAGAACCTCTACGGCCTCGCGCATCTCACCTGCCGGAATATCGGCAAGTGTCTTGGCGGTTGTTGGCAGGCTATGATCCGGAACACCGAACAGTTTATCCGGTTCACGAATACTGTGACCAGCGGCTTTCAGTTGGTCGAACAGGCGAAAATGCAAATCGTGGATTAGGTGACGATCGACGTAGAGAAGAGTGTTACCGTCTTCACGCGTAACGATGGCATGTTCGTGCCAGATCTTTTCAAACAGTGTCTGCGCCATCGGTGATCCTATACTGGTATTCAATCGCCGCTCAATATTGAACGCGCGTGGTCGCGGCCCCATCGACGATTATATTGGTCCCGCTGATGTAGCCCGCAGCCGGACTGGCGAGAAACACGACCGCCGCCGCAACTTCTTCCGGCGTCCCGAGCCGGCCCATCGGGTTCCGGGCCACGGCAGCTGCATAAGCATCGGGCGCTTCGCGCTTGCGCTTGTCCCAGACACCGCCTTCGAAAAATATCGCACCTGGTGAGACTGTGTTGGCGCGAATACCTTTGCCAGCGAGATTGGTGCTAAGGCCTGACATGTAGCTGATCAGTGCTGCTTTGAGGCCACTGTAAGCCCGCACGCCTCCTGATGTGTTGACGGCTGCCGTGCTTGAAATCGCAACGATTGAGCCTGCATCAGATGTTTCGAGGTAGGGCAGGGTCGCCTCAACCGCGCGCACCGTCCCGAGAATGTCGACTTCCATCCCGAGGCGCCAATCGTCGATGTTGGCTGTGCTGACCAGCGCGCTGGCATTCGGTATCAGGATATCGACACCACCCAATTCCGTGGCTGCTTCCTTGATCCAGCTTCGGAGCCCGTCGTCATTCGTGACGTCAACCGCGCGACCGATAACCGACACTTTGGCAGAGGAGAATTCGGCGAGGGTTTGATCGACTTGCTTGGGGTCACGCGCACAAAAACCCACGTTGCAGCCTTCGGCCACCAGTAGGTCAACGATACGGCGGCCAATGCCTTTTGTTCCACCCGTAACGATGGCGCGTTTGCCTGCTAGTCCAAGGTCCATGGGATTTCCTGTTCGGTTGGCTTGCCGAGCATCGCTACGCCATGTGAACGTGTTTGCATTATGTAGCCATAACTGTCGATCGATACCCGGATCGATCCAACCTGAGGAAGTGCTGATTACATGCGCGTTCTGACACAGATTCCAAACGACGATTTGATCGAGGCTCAGAAACTCGCTCAAATTGCCGAGTGTGCCGGCTTCGACGAGATCGTTACCGCCGAAAACGCACACGGCCCCTTTCTGCCTCTAGGAGCCGCCGCGTTAGTCACTCAACGCATCCACCTCGGTACAGCCGTTGCAATGGCTTTCCCACGATCACCGACAATCATGGCGCATTCCGCCTGGGACATTCAAAAGGCCTCAAACGGTCGCTTTCGGTTGGGGCTGGGAACCCAAGTCAAGACGCACAACGAACGACGTTTCGGTGTACCTTGGACGCCGCCTGCGCCGCGCATGCGTGATTACGTGGGCGCTGTGCGCGCTGTCTGGCATGCATGGCAAACCGAGACGCCACTGGATTACCATAGCGACACTTACAATCTGACGCTCGCAACACCCAACTTCTCGCCACGCCCGACTGAGCTGCCACCGATTCCGATTTCTATGGCAGCGGTTGGCCCGGCAATGCTTCGGCTCGGCGGCGAGATTGCCGACGGCGTTCGCCTGCACCCCTTTTCCACCCGCCGCTATTTGGAAGAGGTCTCGATCGCACACATCGAGGAAGGGCTTAAGAAATCAGGCCGCCAACGGCGAGATGTCGAGGTGGTGGCTGGAGGGTACGGGTTTATCGGTACCGGTCCTGATTACGAGGCAATTGCCAAGGCTCGCGCGTATGTTCGGTTTCGTATCGCCTTTTATTGTTCGACACGTGCCTATTGGGATGTCATCCGGCTGCATGATCTGATTGAGCTCGGAGAGAAAGTGAACCCATTGCCCCGCCAAAACCGCTTGGATGAAATGGCTGAACAGATCCCGGAAGACAAGATTGATCTCTTTGCGACGATCGAACCATACGAGACGTTGCCTGATGCCATCGCGAAACGCTACGGCGGATGCGCGGATAGCGTCCTGCTTCAGATCTCGGCGAATGACGACGTCGACCGCCTGGCTGAATGCGTCGCGGCGATACAGAAGATTCCCTCACCGTTTGACAGTTAGCCTGATGACGCGGTTCTGTTCGGCGCCACTTGGATGCTTCGTTGGTATCTTTGTTACCAGCTAGCGGATAACTCTGCCAATTGATGCATTCGCGATTTGCGGCCCCGGGAAATTGCGCCCATCATCGTCCTAAGCATCGCGCGGTCGATAGGACGAATTGCGAAATGAGCGGCGCAGGAAATGATGCCGTACTTCAAGGACGATGAACTATCTGCTGGCGCTACAGCTGCGAAATAATAAGCTTCAATGAGAGTGATTCAGCATGCCGCGCCTACCATTTCCTGCCGACACAGACGATTTCAGCGATGAGACACGTGCCGCCGTGCGCCACATACTTGAGACGCGCAAAAGCATGCCGCCGCCCAGCAGCTACCTCACCTACGCAGGCGCCGCCGGTGCCCGGTTGTCCGATCTCGTCGATCATTTGCGTTATCACACGTCTCTCACGGCCGCTGAATCAGAATTGGCGATCTGTGTCGCGAACCGGGCCGCCAATGCGGATTTTATCTGGAGCGCGCACACCAGGCTCGGTCTTGCCGCCGGTACGCGGGAAGA
The DNA here is from genome assembly GCA_905480435.1 of uncultured Hyphomicrobiaceae bacterium. Classification (GTDB taxonomy): domain Bacteria; phylum Pseudomonadota; class Alphaproteobacteria; order Rhizobiales; family Hyphomicrobiaceae; genus CAJQQK01. Next base: position 17,780 of record CAJQQK010000147.1, read on the forward strand.
AGCACTGCACGCCGTGGATACCTACGGACCACTCGATGACCTGACCGACGATGAAGCACTGATCATTCGCTTCGGGCGCGAGTTGCTGGAGGCCCCGGCCGTCAGTGATGAAATGTTTGCTGCCGTGCGTGCGCGATACGGTGAAAAAGGATTGCTCGAGCTGACCGCGGTGATGAGTGTCTACATGATGAATGCCAACATCCTGCGTGCCATGGAGCATAAGGCTGCACCAGATGCGCGACACCTCACACCCCGCAAGTCTTAAAGGTATATCGATGCTTGATCTTAGAGGAAAAATAGCCTTCGTCACCGGCGCTGGTTCGGTCGGAGATGACCCTGATGCAACGATTTGGGGGAATGGCAAGGCAACAGCTGTCTTGCTCGCGCGCCAGGGCGCCAAGGTGTTCGGCGTTGACCTTCGACAGGAGGCCGCTGACGTAACGAAGGCGATCATTGAAAGGGAAGGTGGCACGTGCGCGACGCGCAGTGTCGATATGACCAACGCGAAGCAGGTCGAGGCGGCAGTGGAACACTGCGTCGGCCAGTTTGGCTCTATCGACATTCTCGTCAACAATGTCGGCGGCTCGGCCCCCGGCAGTGCGGTTACCATGCCTGAAGAGGTTTGGGATAGCCAACTCGATCACAACCTCAAGACAGCGTTTCTCGGCTGCAAATACGTCATTCCCGTGATGGAAAAGCAAGGCAAGGGTGCGATCGTCAACCTGGCTTCGATCGCCGGACTGAGCATGAGTGCCGATCGAGCTCACATTGCGTATTCGACAACAAAGCTGGGGCTATTCGCATTCTCAAAGTCGACTGCGATTACATATGCGGCACAGGGCATACGTTGCAATACAGTGGTACCCGGCCTGATGCACACCGCCCTTGTTGAACATCGCCTCGCCAAGACGATTGGCGCCAACGACCTGCAAGGCTTGATCGATCGGCGCAACGCACAGTGCCCAACCGGCGAAATGGGCAATGCGTGGGATATCGCGCACGCGGTGCTGTTTCTGGCGTCAGATGAAGCCCGCTACATCACAGGCACTGAAATCATCGTAGATGGTGGACTGACCACCGCGAGAAGTAATGTGTAGGCATACTACTTCTGTGCCGTAAAGATTGAACCATAGCCTTCTACGGCCCAGTTCGGCGGCACCGGGCAGGGGCGTGGATCAAGATGGGCGACCGTTGCGGGCACCCCACGTACGACTTCCCCAGTCTTCGACGTCGGCGATGGGGCTGGCATCCACGCGAACGCGTCAGCAGATGCGAACACGAAGAGCGGCAATGCGCGCACATTGTTGGTGAGGTTCGCTCGCGAGCCGTGCACGGTGCGGCAGTGAATGGCGATGACCGTTCCAGCCCCACCGTTCATGTCAACTGCTCGATCAAGATTGACGCTCTCTATATCCTTATCCGCGATGGAACCGGTCCATTTGTTGTCGGCATCGCGCTGAACATAAAGTTCACCGTCATGCGAACCGGGAACGCAGCTTAACGGACCATCATCGTGTGCCACATCATCGAGATGTACGCCGAGTGTCACGAGCGAGTAGTTTGTGTGTGGCCAAGCGGAAATGTCCTGATGCCATTTCACGACCTCTCCGCCACCCGGCGATTTATAATTGAGCTTGCTTGAATGAAACTTGACGTTTGGCCCCAGCATGTCAGCTGCAATGTCGGTAAGCGGTGAGTTGCTGGCAAAGGCCCAGAAGTCTGGATGACGGTCGACAAGCGCTTTCAGGCGGCGCACATGCGGCGTCTCAGTCGAGTGGTTTGGTCCAAGGTCAAAGACGTTATCCGAAGCTGCACAGCGCCGGCTTGAATCCAAAAATTGATCCGCGAGGCTGCGCAGGCGGTTGAGCCACTCTGGGGGAATGGCATTCGGGATCGTCAGAAAGCCATCAGCAAAATACTGCTCGCGCTGTGTCTGAGTGAGGCGGACTGGAGATTGATCGAGAATGTCTTCCGGCGTCATGAAGTTTTCCAATAGTGTTGTCTGGCAATGGATCGATCGTAGACATAGCAGAAACGGAGCATTCTCATCGTGATTTCTAGCAACATTCGGAATAGCGCACCAAAGCCTGTTAGAATTAGCAGCAACAGGCAGTGATTGAAGGAAGTGTCTCATGCGGGCTGTTGGATTGATGAGGCACGGTGGCCCTGAGGTTTTAGAAGTTGTCGACGTTCCAGAAATGCAAGCCGGCAAGGGCCAAGTTCGTCGGCAGACAAATGCGAGACAGAATTCATGACCAAACATCCGCAGCAACAAATACCAGCTATCTATCATCGCCGTATCGGCGATATCACGGTGACGGCTCTCAGCGATGGTGTCCTCGTTCGAACGCATGAAATGATGAACGATGTGCCAAAGGATGAAGGTGACAGACATCTGGCTGCCGCCTTTCGCGAAGCATTCGTTCTATCGATTAACGCGTTCCTTATACATTCGGGCGATCGACTAGCTTTGGTTGAAACGGGATCCGGAGACTATCTGGGCCCTGAGGCTGGCAAACTAAGTGCCAATCTTCTGACGGCCGGGATCGCAGCAACCGACATCGATACGATCCTGTTGACGCACATGCATCCCGATCACTCGGCAGGTCTGACCGACATGAGTACCGGTGAGGCCAACTATCCGAATGCCGAACTCGTGGTCCATGAAAACGAGCCGCAACATTGGTTTGATGATGGCGCAATGGCGCGTGGGAGCGAGCGCGAAAAGAAATTCATGTTTCAGCAAGCCCGGGAACAGTGCGCGCCGTATCAAAGCCGCATGCGCACCTTCACGAATGGGGAATTGTTCCCAGGCGTAACTGCCGTTCCGTGTCACGGCCATACACCAGGCCATACAGGCTTCTTGATTGAGTCGGGGGGCGAGGCACTCTTGATCTGGGGCGATACGGTTCATATGCCTGAGGTGCAAGTGCCGCGACCTGAAGTGACGATGACAGTCGACACAGACCCTGCCGCAGCAGAAGCGTCAAGGCGTCGGATTTTCGATATGGCGGCGGCGGACCGGCTTTTGGTGACCGGCATGCATTTGCACTATCCTGGCTTCGGGCACGTGGAGAAAGCCGGAAACAATTATCGCTTCGTGCCAGAGCCCTGGAAACAGAATCTCTGAGCGATTCAATGCCGATTGCGCCACTGCAACTAAGGAATACTACATGCCATTCTTTGAAAACGGTGATGCCTGCATTCACTATGAGGAAGCCGGCAATGGTACGCCTCTTTTGATCATTGCAGGCGGTGGTCTGAACTCCACGATCTGGCAGCTCAATAACAATTCGCCGTTCAACCCGCTCAATGAGTTCAAAGACTCTTTCCGCTGCATTGCAATGGACTTGCGCAACTCCACGGATGGCCAATCGACTGGTCCACTGGAGGTCGACCGGCCCTGGGATGCCCATACCGATGACCACCTCGCCCTGATGGATCACTTAGGCATCGACAAATTCCTGGTGCTGGGCTTTTGCATCGGCGGTCCTTTCATCTGGAACCTTCTAAAGCACGCGCCGGGCCGCGTCGTTGCCGGCGTCTTGACTCAGCCAAGCGGATCACGACCAGAAGCGCGCGATTTATTCTATGACAACAACATGAAGGGGTGGGGACCAGCGCTGCTAGAACGTCGTCCGGACATCTCGCCAGAAACGGTCGATGCGTTCCTGACCAAGATGTATCGCACAGATCCTGATTTTGTTTTTACGGTCACACGAGACTTCGTGCAAAGTTGCAAGACACCGGTCCTGATCCTACCCGACGACGTTCCAGCCCATCCCTATGCTGTTGCCATGGAAGCCGCTCATCTCGCTCCGAACAGCCAAGTTAGTATGTATCCATGGAAGGAAAAGCCTGAGCAGGTCCCAATTGTTGTGCGGCACGTTCGAATGTTTTTGGACGCGCATCATAACTTGGTGAGCGTAAGCCCCGTCTGATAGGAGCAAACTATGCTTGAAATTCAACGCATGACACCACGTGTCGGCGCAATCGCGACAGGCATCGACGTCCGCGCAATGGACGACCAAACGTTCGATACGCTGTACCAAACGTGGTTGGACTGCAATGTCCTTGTGGTGCGTGGTCAAGAACTGCAAATGGATGAATTCCTCGCCTACAGTCGACGCTTCGGCCTTGTCGACCCGCATCCATCCATAAGCACGCGCCATCCCGACTGCCCAGAAATTACACTTCTCGGCGTCAATAAGTTCAACACCGACGGCAAGCTGAACATGAGCATCTATAGGCGCGGCGGCCACAGCTGGCACACCGACGGAGCTTATGATCAGGTGCCGTTCAAAGCGACACAGCTTTACGCCGTCGCGATTCCGAGTCGTGGTGGCGACACGCTGTTTGCCAGCATGTACGCGGCCTACGACGCTCTGCCAACGGCACTGAAGAGTTCGATCGAAGGTCGTCTTGGCGCCTTCGTCTACGGGGGGCGGGACAGAGACAATTCTTTGCTCAATCCAGAAGATCGTGACAAGGCGCCGGCCTTGCATCCGCTTGTGCGTGCGCACTCTGAAACCGGTCGCAAAGCTTTGTACTTCGATCCCGGAAAAATTCTACGGATAGAGGGAATGAAGCCCGAGGAAAGTGACGAACTGATTGATCAACTTACTGAGCATATGATTGAGGCTGGTTCCGAATATCGCCATCAATGGCAAAAGGGCGATATCGTCATCTGGGACAACCGTTGCTCCTACCACAAGGCTGCGGCTGACTATCCGCCGGACGAAGACCGCATCCATTGGCGTGTTTCGATCAAGGAGCTTCAAGGTCGATGAAAATTACAAAAGTCAAAGAGCATATCGGCGCCATCGTAACTGGCATTGATCTTGCCGAGCCCGTTGATGCCGCGACCCAGAAGAAGCTCTACGCCGCCGCGCTTGAAAGTGTGGTGCTTGTAATCCGAGACCAAGATCATCTGACGCCGGCCCAGCTGCAAGCCGCCGGCGAACTGTTCGGCGAATTGATGGAAGACCAGAACCGGCTCTATCTGGTCGATGGCCATCCTTTGATCAGCGTTCTCGACAACTTCCACAAGGACAGCAAAGGCCAGCCAGCGAAAGCCGGCAAAAATGCGACTTGGCATACCGACCATACCAATCAGGAACGCCCGCCCAAGTTCACCATGCTGTACGCGGTCGCTGTGCCTGACAAGGGCGGCGCAACCTCCGTTTGCAACTCACGAGCAGCTTACATGGGCCTGCCCGACGACGTGAAGCAACATATTACAGGTATGCAGACCGAGAACACGCTGATCAGCAGCGCGCGTTTCCATCTCGCGAACCCAGACATTCTGAAAGCGCAACTCGGATCAGAAAAACCGCCCACCGTGCAACCGCTAGTGCGCACCCATCCCGAGACCGGAACCAAAGCTGTGTGGTTCCACAAAAGTAAAACCGAAAAGATCATCGGCATGACGCCGGAGGCAACACAAGACTTCCTGCAAGACCTGACCGATCAGATTACACAGCCGCAATTTTGCTATGCGCATGAATATCAGAGGGGCGACTTGCTGATCATCGATGACCGTGCATCACTTCACAAAGCTGGCCACGATTTCGATCATAGCCAGCAGCGCCGACTGTACCGCATGCTGGTTCGAGGCGATCGACCTTACTGAACACAGGTTTCGCGGCCATAAAATCTTATGATCTCATGATCACGGGCAGTCGGTCGGCAGCTACATCAACTCCTGCCGGACAATGGTTGCGCCGTCGCTCAAAGCTTTGAGCTTACCGAAGGCGACCTCGCGGGGCAGATATTTCATACCACAGTCTGGCGCTGGTACGAGCCGTTCCGCCGGAAGGTACTCCAGTCCCTTCCTGATACGACCGGCAATCGTTTCCGGCGTTTCGATCTTGGGATTTGACAAGTCAAGGACACCGAGCATGATCTTCTTCGGTGCTAGATCCTGAAGGATGCCAAGATCGATGTTGGGTTGCGCGCACTCGATGGAAATCGTGCCGGCAACAGTGTCGGCGAGTTCGGCAAGAAAGGTATACGAGCTGGGCTTCTTTTCTCCGGGGACGACAGCTGCGTATCCAAAACACAAGTGCACCACTGTCGGCACATCGATGCCTTCAAGCGCTCGATTGATTGCTTTGACTGCGTACAGCCTTGCGTTATCCGGGTCGCTGCGAACCCATGGCTCATCAAGCTGGATTACATCTGCGCCGGCACGCACTAGATCATGCGCCTCTTCGTTCAATATCGCGGCCATCGCCATAGCGAGTGATTCAGGGTCATTGTAATATTCGTCAACCGCTTGCTTGCTCATCGTGAAAGGGCCCGGTAGCGTGATCTTCGCGGTGCGCTCTGTGTTGGCGCGCAAGAATTCCAAATCACGCACTTCGATCGGTTGCGACCTGCTGAGCTGGCCGACAACACGTGGAACAGCGGCCTGGGTATCCGAGCGAGATTTAACGAAACCGGGATTGTCGGGGTCTAGCCCTTCGAGTGCGGTGGCCAAACGATTGGAGTAGCTTTCGCGACGAATCTCGCCATCAGTAACGATGTCAATGCCAGCCCGCTCCATATCTCGGATGGCAAGCAAGGTGGCGTCGTCCTGCGCCTGTTCGAGCCACGGCTCTTCAACACGCCAGATTTCCGGCATGCGCACGCGTGGCACGACCTTAGAGAGCATTTGGCGATCAACCAACCAGTCAGGCTGGGGATAGCTTCCCACAACGGCGGTAGATAGGAGTTTTGACGACATGTATGCTTCCCGAGCAGCGGCAATTTAAAGACGATCACGGACCCTAACATGAAGGCCCTGGGTTCGAAGACCATAGAACGCCCCTCAGTTATTGCCGCTAAAGACGCAACGGAAACCGATGTAGACGGCGTAGAAGTTGGCCGGTTTCCATTGCGCCTCGTCCATCTGCGTTTTGGCTGGCCCGTACCACCACGATCCGCCCGCAGTCAGCGCATCGCTGCCGCGGCGATCGGCAGTCCACTCCCAAATATTTGCGCCCATATCATAGAGGCCGTTTACGCCGCGTTTGGTTGTGCCGACTGCGACGTGGCGCTTTTGTGAGTTGTTCATTCCTGCTGGCTTGTAACCGACGGGATAGGGATAGGTGACACCGGTTGTGAATCCATCTGAGGGTTGCCTGCGCTGTTCGGTGTAGGCAGCCTTGCGCCATTCCGCGAACGTTGGCAGACGACCGCCGACGTGCTGGCAGTACGCTATTGCCTCAAGCCAGGTGACGTGAACCACAGGCTCTCGGTCACCTCCCTGTTGTCCATAAGGCTTCGCCCATGACCAGCCGGGGCGCCGAACCCAACCCGCAGCGTATTCGAAGCCACCGCCATCTATCTCGGCCCTGGTTTTCGTCCGAGTCTTGGATTGGTAGGCGCGGAACGCGGCAATAGTGACCTCGGTCCGGTCAATCGAGAAACCGTCTATCGCTTCTGTTTCAGGCGCGGCGAATGCCATCCAACCCGGCCAAACTTGCACTGACAAGATTATGAACGCGCACAGCAGCAGTCTCAATTGCAATCGTCCCTTTGGAAGGAAGGCTGAGTTCAGTGAAGGAGTGTGGAGGAACTGTTCCGCCCCGGCAAGAGGCGGTGGTTTCAACATCGATGCGGATTCCAACCGCACCCGACGTGTTCTTCCAGTCAGTGATCAAATCAACCACCTCAGGATCGTCAGAGTCGACCGGCTTCACAAGCGCCAATCGGTCCGGATGTGCCTGCTGTACTTCGACCGCGTAGCTCGTGTCGTAGCGGTACATCGAGAATGCCGAAATGAAGATCGCGCCGTGCACGCCAACCGCGTTCATGGCCGCGACCATCTCGTCGCCCGTAACGTGGTCTGCCCAATTTGGTGCGGTGTCTCATGGCCGCGCCGGCGTGTTCGCTGTGTAAGCATGGACCTGGGAATCGATGATGGGCATGGTGGAAACTCCTGAGTCTATGCGTTTACACTCATCACCTAATTTTTGCTGCTAGCCAGGTGGAGATCAGCAGGAAAGCAATGAGGGTCGCGAGCACAACTAGCTCAATTACGCCGAACCAAATCGTGTCGATACCGCGTTTTATTATCTTGATGGTGCTGATGTACTTCGTTCTCGGGATGTTCGCAGACCCGCCATCGATGCTCTCTCGAACGTCAAGTGTTTGATCGCTTGGTTGAGAATAGAAAAACCTTATAGACTAAAGCTGAGAAACAAATGATCACGATTGCGCAGCAGGAAGGTGGATTGAGCGGGAAATCTCCGCGAGGTCTCGCCCGGCGGGCGATCGAAGTCGCAGATCTTGCCCATGCCCGTCTCACGGAATTCGCGACAGCATGCCAACTACAGCAGAGAACAGACATGGCCGACACGATCGAATGCGACTATGCCATTGTTGGCGCGGGCTCGGCCGGTTGCGTGCTCGCTGACCGACTGAGTGCCGACGGCTCGAAAGTCGTCCTTCTCGAAGCCGGGCCAAGCGATTGGCATCCGATGATCCACATTCCGGCCGGCGTACTGCATCTGCTTCGCAATCCGAACGTCAGCTGGCAGTACGCCTCGGAGCCAGACGAAGGAACGAGCGGCCGTGCCATTAATTGGCCGCGCGGCAAGGTGCTCGGCGGATCGAGTTCGATCAACGGTATGCTGTTCATCCGCGGCAATGCGGCCGACTATGATGGCTGGGCCCAGATGGGATGCACCGGCTGGTCGTATGCCGACTGCCTACCTCACTTTATGAGCATGGAGACGTACGAGCCCGGCGATGATACCTATCGCGGTAAGGACGGCCCGCTGCGGGTCGAAGACTATAGCACCATTCTGCCGCTGACCCACCGCTTCGTTGAAGCGGCTCAGCAGGCCGGCTTCGAGTTCACGAAGGACCTGAACAGTGCCCGCCACATCGGCGTCGGCTATAGCCAAATGTCACGCAATGGTCGCTTTCGCAGTTCAACAGCGCAGACGTTCCTGGCCCAAGCGCGCAAAAGACCGAACCTGCGCATTGAAACGAACGCGCTCGCGTCGCGCCTGCTTTTTGACGGCAAGCGTTGCACCGGTGTGGCCTTCAATCAGAAAGGGCGGCCCGTTCAGTTGAAGGCCGCCCGTGAAGTGATCGTTTCCGGCGGTTCTATCAATTCGCCTCATCTGCTGCAGATTTCCGGCATCGGCCCCGCCGACCATCTGAAATCGATCGGCGTCGACGTTGTTCATGATCTGCCTGGTGTCGGCTCCAATCTGTCGGATCATTATGCTGTTCGCGTCGCGCATAGGATAGAGAACGCAGCCTCCGTCAACGAATACACACGTGGTGTAAAGCTCGCGGGCGAAGTCATGAAATGGCTGACCCGAGGTGACGGTGCGCTGACGTTCGGGGTTACAACCGCGCAGGTGTTCTGCATGAGCCGCGAGGGGCTAGCCAGTCCGGACATCCAGCTGTTGTTCACACCGGCCAGCTATTCGGCCAAGGCATCTGAGATCGGAGCGCTTGAGAAGCTGCCTGGCGCAACGGTTGGCGCGAATGTGGCACGGCCGCAAAGCCGCGGCACCATCATGGCAAGGTCAGCGGACCCGAAAGAACAGCCCGTAATCAGGCCGAACTATCTTTCAGCGGAGCGTGACACGGAAGTACTGCTGGCAGCAATCGGACATGTGCGTCGCATCTTCAAGGCACCGGCGTTGGCCCAGCATGTCGTCAGTGAAACCGCGCCAGGAGATACGATAACAACCGACAAGGAGCTCATTCAGTACGCCCGGGCGAATGGAACAACTGTGCATCACCCTGTGGGTACGTGCAAAATGGGCACTGATCTTGCCGCAGTTGTTGATCCGAGATTGCGCGTCCACGGCATTAACGATCTGCGCGTCGTTGATGCTTCGATTATGCCAACGATAACCAGCGCCAACACCAATGCTGCAACAATTATGATCGCCGAAAAAGCAGCAGCGATGATACGCGAGGATCGCGCGGCGGACTTGTGATCTAGTATTTCACCGCATCGTCGAACAGCTCATCGACAGTGAAGCGCCGACCGATAAGTCCCTGCGCATACACGGTATCGATCACGACTTCCAAGTTGCGTCGGTTGGCATCGATCCCAAAAGGGTTGAGATCGATGCTCCCGGGTGCTGGAAGTCCCGCCGCGCTCTTGCTTTCGAGCAACTGCCGGTAAACATCTTTGACTGCATCGGGATGGGACTGCACGACTTCGTTCTTCACGGCGACCAAATGATTGAGTTGAATCGCACTGTGCTTTGCTCGCCACGTTTCTGCCGCCGCAGCTGGGTCAGGAAACAGCGTCCGGATGCCAGGGTGATCCATTGGAGCGCCAACGATGGCAGCATCAATCTCACCGGCAAGCAACATACCTTCGAGTGTTTTTCCAGCCGCCGCGCGTTCGACACCGGGCGGATCGTCAACGCCTGCAACATGTGCATCCTCGAACGTTGTCCAGTTGATGCTGCCCAGATCAACGCCATAGTCGCTGGCGAGGATACCGCGCACCCAGGTTACTGTTGTCACCGTGTAGGAGCGAATGCCGATGCGCCTGCCCGACAAATCATCGGGCCCAAGTTCGCCGTTTGCGGCATTGTAGACAATGTAGGGATGCTGAAAACGCGCGACAAGAACGGCGGGTAACAGTGACAGAGGTACGCCGCGATCTTTTGCCATAAGAAAGGTGACGATCGCCAACTCGCAAACATCGAACTCAAGATCGCGTACCGCCCGTTTGAAAGCAAAATGCACTTGTTCATCATCAGCGAACTCAAGCGCTACGCCGGGTGAGGCGAAGTCGCCGCGCTTGAACGCGTGGGTAATTGGGTAGTCGCCAAACAATGCCTGGAGTTTGATCGCAGCCATAGCAGGTTCCTCATCGCCTTCTTAGTTGATCATCGCAGCGTATTTATCGAGCAACGGCAACACAACGTCAGCACCCTCCGACGGCAATGGCAGAACCGCGCGACGTGCACCAGAGTCGGAATGTGCCTTGATATCATCGGCCTTCACTTCTCGTGCATGAAACATACTCAGCAGGATGCTCGCCGGATCACGGCCAATCGCCTCGCAAGCTTTCTTGATTTCATTGAGCCCGGTCTCGATGTTGTGTGCATCGCCCAAAGGCAGCCAGCCATCACAGAACTCAGCGATGTGCGCTGCAGTCTTCGGCCCGACGGCACCGCCCATTATAATCGGCGGATGTGGCCGTTGCATCGGCTTTGGCCAGGCCCAGCTGTTGTCGAACTGTATGTACTCGCCTTGGTAACTCGCCTCATCCTCGGTCCACAGTTGCTTCATCAGCAGAATCTTTTCGCGCACCAACGCTCGTCGCTGGTTAAATACGACACCATGGTTTCGCATCTCTTCCACGCACCAGCCATAACCAATGCCCAGTTCAAACCGACCGTTGGAGATCATGTCCAAACTCGCCACTTCCTTGGCCAGCCAGATTGGATCGCGTTGCGCAACCAGCGTGATGCCGGTGCCGAGTCGAATTTTATCGGTAACCGCGGCACAGGCTGCAAGCCCGACAAACTGATCGTGCGACCGCCAATACATTTCCGGCAGCGGCGGTGCCCCTTTCCGACCACCCCAAGGTGTGTCGCGGCTGACTGGGATGTGGCTGTGCTCAGGAAACCAAAGCGATTCAAACCCTCGGGCCTCAACTTCCTTGGCGAGTTGAACGGGCTGGATTGACTTGTCAGTTGGGAATATCATCACTCCAATATCCACGGCATCTCTCCTGGTGTTTCGATTTTCAATAATTTCTGTCCGGGCAATGACGTCCTCTAAAACGATGCTTCCTTGCCCTTCTTCGGGCGCGGCACCTTGGCTTTTCCCTTCTTCTTGGCCTTCTGCTCAGTCTCGTGTTTGTCGAACATCTTTTGGGCCGCGCTCGTACGCTTCTCTGTCAGCAGTTCCAGATTCTCCGTGCACCATTCAAAGCTCTCGATGCGTGGGCGATTGTCACCGGAGAAATGCGGCATGACCTTCAAGACGCAAACGATCCTTAGGACAAATTGCCCGTTGCTTGTGAATGCTCACGTTTAAGTAACTATAACAATAGGCCCTTCTCGATACTTCGCAATAACATCCATGTCAGGCTCAACGCCGAGGCCCGGCCCTTGCGGAACGGCGACTTTGCCGTCTTTTGCAAGCATCGCGTCGCCGTAGGGACTGGCCTCCAGGTTGGCATATATATTCTCGAGAAGTGTATCCTTTGCGAGCGAAGCAACGATGTGGATCGAAGCCAGATTGCCGGGGCCGAAATAGGCGCAATGCGGTATCAACTCGACCGAATGGGCTTCGGCCGCAGCGATGATTTTGCGCATCTCTGTGATGCCACCGATCTTGGTGACGCTCGGCTGTGCAACGTCAGTTGATCCCTTCTCGAACTGGTCGACAAAGTCATGCAGACCGGCTGCGTTTTCTCCGGCAGCAATGCGGGTTTGTCCTTCGCGGCGCACGCGCGCCATGCCCTTGTGGTCTTCCGGTGGAAAGACCGGCTCTTCAAGCCAGAAGAGATTTGCTGGCCGATAGGCTTCCTCCATCTTCAAGGCCTCAGCAACGGTCCAAGGACAGTTGACATCGTTCATGATAGCAACGTCTGGCCCAGCTCCTTCTCGGGCTGCCATGACGGCTTCGACCGAGTGTTCATGCAATTTTATGTGTGTGAACCCTGCTGCCGCGCGTTCTGCGCAGATGCGCTTGACGGTTTCGGGATTGCTGTATCGCATCAAGCTGGAGTAGGCTTGGACGACTTTGCGACGCCCGCCGCCTAGCAGGTCCGCCAACGGTAAGCCGGCGCGCTTGCCGGCAATATCCCAAAGCGCAATATCAATGCCTGAGTGTGCGTAGACCACGACGCCGTTGCGGCCGAAGATATGAAACGCTTGAGCTGCTTCGCGATGCAGCCCGTTAATGTCGGTAGGGTCTTTGCCGATGAACCAGGGCGCAACGTAGTGCTCCAGTGCCTTCAGCGTGGCAGGGATAATGTTATGCCCAAAACCTTCGCCCCAACCGGTTATCCCCTCATCGGTTTGCACCTCGACCAGCAAGTGGTCCTGGCTTGGGAAGCGCAAGCCGGCAAACTCCTCGGTTGGTGCGCCCATGTCATAAGGGATGCGGACATAGTGAGCTTGGATGGCAGTAATTTTCATGAGTTGCTTCTCATTTCATTTTGGACGCCCGGCGTGCGCCTTGGAAAGGCCGTCGAGTTAACTTGGCACTGTTTGCAAGCTTAACCGTTTTTCGGAGACCAACCATAGGCTTTGGCGCAGGCTCCGCCCATCAATGTGGCGCGCTCGTCTAGGGTTAAGCGGTTGGTTTCGAGGAAAGGCGTAACGGCCTGCTCGTAGTTGACGACTGCGTGCGCACGGGTCCAATCCGTTCCCCACAGGCATCGATCTATTCCCCAGGCATCAAACACACGGGCTAGCGGATCCCAGATGTCAGCAAAAGGATAAGGCTCTTTCGATAACGTGCAGGCACCGCTGACTTTGATGACTGCATTCTGGCGTTTTGCAAGATCAAGCACTTTGGGTAAATCGGCCCATGGCTGGGACGGCGCGGGTGGCCTGCGCGGTTGAAGGGTCGCGAGATGGTCGACAATGAAGCGCGTATCAGGGTGGCGGTCGATCACCGCGGTGCCAGCGTCAACGTTATCCCAGCATAATATGTTTACGGGGAAATCGTATTTGACTGCTGCGCGTAAAATCCGATCGAGGCCCGGGTCATCCGGTGCGCGCTTTTCCTCTTTCCGCATAAAAATGCGAATGCCGACCGTGCCCGGCGTGTTCTTCCAATCAGCAATAACATCAACCACGTCGGGATCGTCTGGGTCTACCGGCTTGACGAGTGCCAATCGGTCGGGATGAGCTTGCTGTACTTCGATCGCGTAGCTGCCGTCATAGCGGTACATCGAGAATGCGGAGATAAAGATCGCGCCATCAACACCGACTTCGTCCATCGCGGCTACCATCTCATCGCCTGTGACGTGATCAGGCCAATTCGGCACGGTATCCCAAGGCCGCTTCGGAGTATTCGCCTCGTAGGCATGGACCTGGGAATCGATGATCGGCATGCGAGTAACTCCTAAATACTGTGCGGTCACGACATCTCATCAGATCGCGCTGGGCACGTCCAGAACGCCTTGCAGGTTTATTAATGTTGCTGCAGGCCTCGTCTCTCTGGGTAGCCGATAAGTTGCGATCTACATCATTGTTGTTGGCAGCCATGTGGAAATTGCCGGAAACATTATGAGTATAACCAGGACGACCAGTTCGATCAGTACGAACGGTAGAATACCGACGTACATGTCTCCGATGGTAACGCGGCCTTCCGACGCCGAAACCACAGCAAACAAATTCAGACCGACCGGTGGTGTGATGACCGCGATCTCAATCATCTTGCATAGGATGACGCCGAACCAGATGGTGTCGAGCCCGTAACCTTGGATGACCGGAAAAATAAACGGCACTGTCATGACCAGCATCGACAATGGATCGATGAACATGCCGAGCACGAGGTACATCAACACCATCACAAGAATGAAGCCATTGGCCGAGAGACCGCTGTCGATGACGAGGCTGGTGAGGTCGGTGACAAACCCTGAGATCACGAGGAAGCGTGAGAACAGCAGTCCAGCGATGATGAGAATAAATAGGACCGACGTGAGTTCGGCTGTTTGTTTGAAGGAGTCCCAGACATTGCCGGCCGTGATGCGGCGGCGCACGATCGAGATTGCCAGGGCGCCGACGGCACCGAGTGCACCTGCCGCCGTTGGTGGCGTGAGGCCGGTATAAATGCCGCCAAGCACGATGAAGACTAGGACCAACATCGGCCAGATGCCTTGGAGGCCCAAAATTTTTTCTCTCAGTGTCGAGCGGTTGATTGTCTCCGGCGCCCAATCCGGGCGCATGCGCACCATGAATGGGATCGCGGCGATATAAAACGCAGCCGTCAAAAGGCCGGGCAGGATGCCGGCGATGAACAACGCGCCGATGCTCTCGCCGGTGAGGATGCCGAAGATCACAAATGTCAGGGACGGTGGAATGAGCGCTGCGAACGTACCCGCTGCCGCAATGCAGCCTGCACTGATGCCCTTGTGGTAGCCAAGCTGCATCATTTCTGGCAGCGCGATCCGCGTGAACATGGCGGCGTTGACAACTGTTGATCCGGATATGGCGGCGAAACCAGCAGAGGCGACTGTGGTTGCCATAAAGAGACCGCCACGGACAGATTCAAGCCAACGGTTCACGGCAACATAGAGTTCCGAAATAATCCCTGATGATGATGCGATTGCGCCCATCAGCACGAACATCGGTATCACCGCAAAGGCGTATTCACTGGAGATCGCGTACGGTAGCGTCTGAAATGTAACCAGCGTGTAGGTCGCACCGGCAGTCAAGTACATGCCGATTGCGCCGACCAAGGCGATTGCGAAGGCGATTGGTACACCGAGTGCCGCGAGGATCAGCAGCGCCGCAATGCCGATAAAACCGGTCTGGAGTGCTTCGCTCATATCAGTTCTTCCGATTGGGTTGCCGGCGTGTCTTCGCGCGCGCCGCAGAGCAGGCGCACCAGCTGACGCAGGGATTCCAACATGGCGATTGCGCAACCGAGGCAGAGTAAAATCTTTCCAGGCCAGATTGGAAACGGGCTTTGGCCCATCGAGCGCTCATCGATCAGGACGCTTTGCCAGGCCGCGAGACCGCCGCGCCAGGCGACAAATCCAAAAAATATAATTGCCGCAGTGAGAGCCAGCGATGTTGACGCCACTTCGGCCCATCCCCGGAACCGGGCAGAGAGTATGTCGACTGTTATGTGCGCGCGTTTGCGTTGGGCTTGCGCGAGCCCCATGAAAACAATGATCGCGAGGCCGGCCTCTGATAATTCAAGTGCGCTTGGCAGCGGTTTGCCCAGCAGGTTGGTGCCAAAAATATCGGCGACCCCAATGAGGGCGAGTATGCCGATAAAAATTGCCGCGATCGCCAGCGAAAACGTGCACAGTCGCTGGATGACCGTATCCGCCATCATCAGAATTTGGCGCATGGTTAGAGATCCCCCGACACTTAGATTGTCCGACGAGGCAACATCAGCTGCTCGCGAACGGCAGTGGTTACGATCAGATAAATATCGACGCCGGACCGTCATTCGCAACGGCGTGAATGGCGACCCGGCTCTTTGATGACTGCTAGTGCTTGGCGTTCTTGTTATAGATCGCCATCAACTCGTCGGCATATTTGCGCGCTGCCGCTTTGTCGGATTGTGCGTCGACCCAAAGGTTGACCATGTTCGGGACGGCCTTGACCAGCTTCTCTTGCTCTTCGAACTTGATCAATTGGGCACCTTGCGAGAGCATTGTTTTGAGTGCCGCCGCTTCGGTCGCCTCCGTTTGGTCGGTGGCGAACTTGGTTGCTTCCTTACCAACCTTGATCATGACCGCTTGCGTTTCCTTCGGCAGAGCCTCGAATTTTTTTAGGTTCATCACAAGTGGGAACGCGTGAATTCCACCGAACTTGACGTCGATGATGTACTTGGCGACTTCGTGCAGCTTGTACGCGAGGAAGTTCGCATTGGTGAGATACGAGCAGTCCATCGAGCCACGCTTCAGGGCTTCATAGTTTTCCGTCGGCAGCACATTGACTGGCGTGACGCCAATTGCCGCGAACATCTTTGGCATGTAGTTGCCAAACGTGCGGACTTTCAGTTTTTTGAGATCTGCCATGGTCTTGACCGGCTTGGTGCATATCAGTTTGTAATTAGGCAGATAGCGATAGACGAGGAACTTGACGTTGTTACGTCTCAGTTCGTCGATTTGAGACTTGTTGGTTTGCTCAAGTGCAATCGCCGCATTCATTGCCTGCTCGGGATCGAAGAATGTCATCGGCAGACTATTGGTCATTGCAGCAAATGGCAGAGCGGATGTGAAATAATCCTGGACGATTGCGCCCATGTCGATTGCGCCCGTTTTGACTAAATCGAGAAGTTCATTGGCTTTACCCAGTGCGCCTGAATAGAAAAACTTAATCTTCACTTTTCCGCCGGTCTCTTCGGCGAGGCGCTTGCCGTAAAACTCGGCCGGCTGGCTCATATAAAGTGCTTTCGGGAAACCAGTGGCGTGTTTGAAAGTTACATCAGGATGTTGCGCTGCGGCAGAATTGGGTAACGTGACGGCAGAAATCATTGCGGCCACGGCAGCGTACTTTGGTACTAATCTCAGCATGGCATTTCCTCAATTACATTCGTCTGTTTATTGCTCGCGGCCGATTTATTTTCGGATTGTTTCGTTGCGAGTAAAAAAGGCTCCTCGACGAATTGAGTGGGTGGGTCAGGTGTTTTTGGGTGGTCGGTTTGCTGCTTAATCCTGTTGGCAGAGCATTCCCCGTCGATGTGACGGGCGGCGGTCAAGGACGCGCTCTATAGCGCGCCCGCGAGGGCT
>CAJQQK010000148.1 GCA_905480435.1 uncultured Hyphomicrobiaceae bacterium
CCTCGCGGGCGCGCTATAGAGCGCGTCCTTGACCGCCGCCCGTCACATCGACGGGGAATGCTCTGCCAACAGGATTAAGCAGAAAACCGACCACCCAAAAACACCTGATCCACCCACTCAATTCGTCGAGGAGCCCAATTATACGGTGCTTCGTGATCTTGGGACGTTTCAATTTCGCCAGAAAAATACAGCGGCGGTGCTGACTGATCGGTTTAAGGTGCTGCGCGATAATAAACTCGATTTGAGTGTGGTTGCGAGTAATAAGCCTGTGTTTACGGCTCCCTTGAAAATTGAGAATGGCGTTTTGCTGCACGTTAAGGGGTACTACCCGACCAAGCCCGTGTTGCTGACCTTCGATGTTGTGTTCCGCAACGAGCTGTCGTCATGGCGGCTGCAC
Organism: uncultured Hyphomicrobiaceae bacterium; assembly: GCA_905480435.1. Taxonomy (GTDB): domain Bacteria; phylum Pseudomonadota; class Alphaproteobacteria; order Rhizobiales; family Hyphomicrobiaceae; genus CAJQQK01. Next base: position 398 of record CAJQQK010000148.1, read on the forward strand.
AATGTTGCTCTGGGCACTGCGAAAGCGTCCGCGATCGCGACGGGCTCGATCAAGCGTGGAAAAAGCAAGCGCAGAAAAAACAAGCGTTAACCGAAACAAGAAGGTGACGCGGCATGCTAATGACGACGCATCTGCAAGCGCAGATTACTCCTATTTCGCCAGGCTTCCGATTGGTCTGGGACAACATGGTTGCTGCCTATCGCAGTATTCAGCCGCTTGCCTGGTTGATGCTGCCAACATTGATGCTCTTGTCGATTATCTATGCGGCGAACTTTGCTGACCCATTTATCGATCATGACGACTATCCGTTTTTCACGTCGCCCGGCGCGTCCAACTGGTATTTCACGAACTACCTACCACAAGAAGGGCGTTGGCTGCTGTGGATTTGGACCCATTATTCGAGCATATTACCAGCCAGCACGATGTTCACGCTCAACGTCCTGTTGTGGGGCGCATCTTGCTCGGTGATTGCCTTTCTAACGCCGTTCGGGACGGCTGCGACACCGGCGCGGATTGGCTTGGCACTGGTGTTGGCGGCGTCTCCACACTTTTCATATGAGATCCGCTGGCCGTTTGCGACATTCCCAATTTTTGCGATGCTGCTGCTGGTCTCATTCGCGGCCAATTATATTGAGCAGCGCCGTCTTCATGTCGTCCTACTTGCCGGGCTGATGTTTCTGACAATGATCTCGTTCCAGGCGTTGGCATTCTATTTTCTGGGCATAGCGCTGATGACTTTTTGTGCGCGCTTGTTGCTTGATTTTCGGGAGCGGGTTCCGGACCGCGGAGAAATCTCTGACGCAATAGGTCTGGCGGTGATGGGTGTCGCTGTCTGGCTGGGGGCGTGTGTGATCGCGATCCTTGCCCAATATAGTCTGCAATATATAGCGTTTGATACGTTCGGCTTGCAGGTCGGTGAGTGGCGTATCAAGGGGGCTTACCGAAACGAATCCAGTTTCCTGGACAAGGTCGTCTATGCGTTGGCTCAACCATGGCGGATCGCAACGGTTTACTACGCTGATGCGTGGCTGGCTGTTGTTGGCACAGTGCTGGCTGGTTCGGTTCTGATATGGCGGATGGTTTTGGATGTGCTCGGCGGGCGAGCGAACCGCGCTGTGTTGTGGGCGTTCATTCTTGCCGGTCAGATTAGCCTGTTTTTCATTATCGCCGGGGTGACTTTGCTGTCCGGAGCATACGTACCGGTGCGCGCCGGCTTTGTATGCTGGGTTGCTTTCACGTCGCCTGTTTGGATGTTGATGATTGTGGCCTCTGGACCTTGGCAACGTGGGTGCGCGGTTGCCGCAACGGCCCTTGTTTTAATGTGCGCTGCATCGGCCAATGGCTTTTTCATCGAGAAGATGCGGTCAGCGCGAGCTGACGATATCCAGTTTCTCACTTCGGTCAAACAACGCATCGAAGCCAAGTTTGGGAACTACAATCAGCAGGTGCTGTTGGTTGGCATTCCTCCACATCTGACGGGCCACCCGCATCTGTTCTTCGATGATGTTGGGCTCGCCGGTTTGATGAACCACAAAATCAAAATCAAGAACTTTGTGGCCTGCGCGAACATCCTGAAGTCGCACTACTGCCAGCAGGCAGCGCTAAGTGCTGGAGCTATCCAGGCACTTAACAATGCGCCGATCTATCCATCGGAACTGGCGCTGTTTCAGAGTGGAGATAAGATATTTATTAAGCTCGGACCGTTGCAACTGCGGGCTGGCAAGAAATGACCGAAGCAGCATGGAATGAGAAGGTTGAAGCTGGCGAATTGGTGCCGGGCGATAAGGTGCCCGATCGCGTTGCAAACACGGGGATCATTGCTGCAACTGATGTCAGTAAATTTATCCGGTTTGCGTTGATTGGTGCCATGACGGCTGCAATTTATTTCGTGCTGAGCGAACTGTTCCAGGATGTCCTGGGCTGGCATTTGATGTGGGCATCGGCGACTGCATTTACGCTTGCTGTGGTTTTTCAATATGTGGGACACGGGGCCTTCACGTTTGGCCGACGTCTGCGAGAAGTCGCGCAAATTATTCGTTTCTCCATCACCGTCGGGATTGGGCTTGTGTTGTCGATCTTGCTCGTTGCGCTAGGGGAGCAGTGGCAGGTGGCACGAGAAGTGGTCCTATTAACAGTGATGCTTGTGGCGACACTCACCAATTGGCTGGTGTTTCGGTGGTGGGTTTTTCTGCCCGAGGACGCGGGCAATCGAGGAGCTAGAGATCAATGAGGCTCTCCATAGTTGTGCCTTGCTACAATGAGGCAGACGTCTTGCCTGCATTTAATCGTCGGATGATTGCCACGTGCGAGGCTGTTGCTGGTGGTGATTTTGAAATCATTTACGTCAATGACGGTTCGACTGATGCCACGATGAATTGGATCGTTCGCTTTAACGAAAGGGATTCCCGTATTGTTGGGATCGACTTGTTCCGAAATCACGGCCATCAACTTGCAGCTTCCGCCGGGCTGCAGATGGCCAGGGGGGAGCGCACCCTACTGATCGACGCAGACCTTCAAGACCCCCCCGAGCTGTTGGCCGAATTCTGGAACGAAATGGATCAGGGCTATGACGTCGTGTACGGACAGCGGTCCCGTCGTGTGGGCGAGTCATGGTTCAAGCGCGTTTCAGCTCAACTGTTTTATCGTGGACTGGCGAGCATCTCTGAAACGGCCATCCCGCTTGATACGGGAGATTTCCGGCTGATGAACCGAGATGTCGTTGATATCTTGAACGACATGCCGGAACGCCATCGGTTCCTTCGGGGGATGGTGGCATGGATTGGCGGACGTCAAAAAGTATACGTCTACGAGCGCGATCGACGGGCTGCCGGCAAGACCAAATATACATTTCTGAAAATGGTAAGTTTTGCTGTTGATGCCGTCACGGGTTTTTCGACGATGCCATTGCGGATTGCAACCTATTTGGCCTTTGCAACTGTGTTGGCAACCGCGCTGCTCGCGGCTTACGTGCTCTACAGTTATTTGTTTCTGGACGTCGTTGCCGGTTGGACAAGTCTTGGCGTGATCGTTCTCGCCGTGTCCGCAATTCAGATGTTTGCGATCGGGGTGCTTGGTGAGTATCTCGGACGGCTGTATGTGCAATCCCAAGGGCGCCCGACGATGCTCGTTAAGCGAAGGGTTGGTGGGGAGAATTCTTTGCCGAAGCAGATGGATGCGGCATAAATTATGAGCACTGCGGGAGACTTTGCTGTGGCGACACACACCTATCAGGACAAGTATTACGACTATATTGATCGTGGCTCGACGCATTCGGCAACACGCATTATTCCAATGATGCAGGCGATGATCGACATTCGTTCCGTGCTTGATGTCGGCTGCGGTCGCGGTGCCTGGCTCGCTGCATGGTGCGGGCATGGCGTCGACGACATTGTGGGCATTGATGGAGACTACATCGAGCGTGATAAGTTGCCCTTTGCGGCAGAACGTTTCATCGCGCACGATCTCACCAGAGGCTTTGACGTGGGCCGCAAGTTCGATCTCGTTTAGTGTCTTGAGGTTGCCGAGCACCTGCCGGAAAAATGCGCGAAAAATCTCGTCGAGGGACTCGTTGGTCATGGCGATGTTGTTTTGTTCTCGGCGGCATCGCCTGGACAAGGGGGAGAAAACCACATCAATGAACAACCGTTGTCATATTGGATCACGAGATTTCAAGAGCATGGCTATGACGCGGTTGATGCATTGCGTCCAAACTTGCGCACCGATCGAACCGTTGAGCCGTGGTACCGTTACAACGCAATAATTTTTGCGCGCCGAGGCCATCGCTTGTTTGCGACCGTTGAGGCGCCGAGCTGGCAGGTTTTTCAGGCACCAGTTCTCTGGCGCATCCGTAATGCTGCGCTGGGCTTTTTACCCGTGTCTGCGATCACTGCCCTGGCACGCGTCAAGCATGCGTTGGCGCGCAATTTATCTCACTGAGGTCTGCTCGATTGCGTGTCAGATACCAGAACCATCAACGTCGAATTGGGCAGTGTCAGTACTTCTCTATGATTGGGGTCGGTAGCCAGTTGGCGGCCAGACGATTAAGGCGATGAGAGGGTAGACAAGCATTGAGGTCCACAAGAAGAGATGAAAGGCGTTGACGTAGCCAATGGTCGTCGCCTGGCGTGATACTTCGCCTGCGATGCCAGCCAGACCGGCTGCGCTGTCCGTGGAGAAACCACCCATGACACTGTCATAACCCAGACGGCGGTTGAACGGATTGATCCATTGCACGAGCTCCCCGTAACTCATCTTCTGGGTGTGAAAGACAACCACGATACTGGCTGATATATAGAAGCTTGAGCCAACGCTGCGCACGAAGTGAAAGAGTGAGGCGCCTTCGGCTGAGCGACGTGGATCCAGGTTCGAGAATATAACGAGCGACATCGGCACCCACAGCCAGCCAACACCCAGTCCCTGAATGCCCATGGCCCAGGCGACTTCGGCCAACGACACGTTCTGTTCAAAATGGGTCATCTCCAACCCGGCATAAGTGTGCAGTCCAAAGCCAATCAGGAACAGCAGCTTCGGGTTCCAATTGTTGGCGATAAAGATCATGAAGACCATCGACGCGATCGTGCCGGCCCCACGTGCTGCGATCAGCATCCCAATCGTGAACTCGGGCACGTCCCTCAATTGCTGCAGCATTGAGGGCATCAACACCATCGGTGTAACAAACAGCATGCCAAAGATCGTCGCGATGCCGATGCCCAACAGGAAATTGCGCTCTCGCAACAGGCGCAGATCCATAAACGGACGATCCGTCGTCAAGCAGTGTGTCACAAAAACCCAGCCGGCTAAAACCGCTAGCCCGCACTCGATAATGATTTCTGGTGAATCAAACCATTCCGCCCGTTCGCCGCGGTCAAGCATTAGCTGTATGCATGCAACGCAAACCGAGAGGCTGAGGAAGCCGGTCCAGTCGAGCTTCTTGCGCTCTTTAATTGGTGGGTCAGGCTTGATCGCAGTGATTGCACCAATCAAGGCGAGCATCGCGATCGGTATCAGTATGAAAAACACCCAGTGCCACGAAAACTCCTGGCTGACATAGCCGCCAAGCAGCGGCGCGAGGGTCGGTGGAACACTGACGCCCATCGAATAGATCGCCAGCGCACGGCTGCGTTTGTCGCCCGTGAAATTATCGATAACCAGTGATTGTGCAATTGGCGTCAGTGGTGAGCCGAAGCACGACTGCAGCACGCGCCAGAAGATCAACTCCGTCAGCGAAGTCGAGAGGCCGCACATCAAAGTGGCACCGGCGAAGCCTGCGACGCCCCATATGATCGTGCGCCGCCGCCCGAAGCGGGCGGAGAGCCAGCCTGCTAACGGAATGGTGAGGGCGGTTGCGATCAGATTGGCTGTGATGACCCACGCAACCTGATCGGGGCTCGCTGACAGCGCACCCTGGATTTGCGGTAACGAGACATTGGCGATCGTGATTGTGGTCGCGTAGAGGGTCGTGACCAGCGTGCAAGTAATGAGAAGCCACACAGCGAATGTCCTAGTCGGTCATTCCCTCAAACATTGTCAGTCATGAACCGGGGCCTGTTTCGAACCGGAGCTTGTCACAAATCGGGAAATACATCGTTCGATGATTATTAAGCTGAATGGCAACTGAGAGCCGGGCGACATCGCAAAATTTTACATGCAGCAATGTTCGGTTCACGTCTAATCCGGCCATCGAACCAGGATAGAGCATGCAGCCGTAAGTTGGAAACACTTCTGTTGCGCCAGTGTGATATGTTCGGCCGATGCAATCCAAATCTCATCGCCAGAAATCGGCCCTGGCCGTCAGTTGTACGGCACACATTGTACAAGATGGTCTATCAGCGACGATCTATGTGTTGTTGCCGGTCTTGGCTCAGTCGTTCGGCCTTACGTATACGCAGGTCGGCCTGTTTAAAGGCTTGAAAAGTCTGGCCCAAGCCGCGCTCGAGATGTGCTCGGGAATTGCTGCCGAGTGGATCGGGGAGCTTCGTGTCATTGTTTTTGGCCTGGCCTTGTCCGGTGTCGGCTATGCCGGATTGGCCTTCGCCCCGAGCGTCCTGTTTATGCTGGTATGCCTGGTTGTCATTGGCGCCGGTACTGCGTTTCAGCATGCGCCGGCTTCCGCTCTGATTGTGACAGCTTACCCAATAGACGCTCGTCGTGGCCCGCTCGGGTTGTACAATTCATCCGGTGATATTGGAAAGCTGATCTTCACTGGTGGTTTCAGTATCGCAATCGGCGCCGGATTGGCTTGGCAAAACATCAGCTTTATTTTTGGATTGGCAGCCCTTGTGGCAGCGATCGCAATCGCATTGTTCCGACAAGCTTTTGAGAAACTGCAACAGAGTGAGACAGCGCCGAATCAGGACGGTTCTGACGATGGTTCACACCTCGGCTGGGGCATCCTCCACTGGCGCAACTATTGTACGCTGCTCACCGTCGTTTTCTTTGACACCATGGTTCAAGCCGGTGTCCTCGTGTTTGTCGCATTCCTGTTGCTGTCAAAAGGTTTGCCGCTTGCGATTGCAACCATGGCAACCGTCATCGTGTTAATTGGCGGCATCTTCGGAAAAGCCGGCTGCGGATTTCTTGCCGATCGACTTGGCGTACGCCCAGCCTTCGTCCTGATACAGGTACTAACCGCAATCGGATTAATTTGTATCGCCCTGGCACCGGGCTGGTACGCAATGTTGCTGCTGTTGCCACTTGGCGTCGTCGTCCAGGGCTCAACCTCGATTACCTATGGCTTTGCAGCAGACCTGATCCATCCCCGCCGAATGGCACGTGGCTATGCCTTGTTGTATTCCTCATCAAGCTTTTCGTCGGTCGCAGGCCCTCTCGTTTTCGGATTGTTCGCCGACACATTTGGGATTGAGATTGCAATGTATGCGATGGCAATCGTTGCCTTATTGGCCGTCCCGCCAATCGCGTTTCTACCAACGACGTCCGCACAACAGCCAACGACCGCGAGCGTTTAGCCGCCAGTACGGCTTCAAGCCCGCATTCGCGAGGGCGGTTCTCCGAACTTCTCGTGAAACGCATTCGAGAAATGTGACGAGCTTGAAAACCCGGTTGCGAGTGCGATCTCCGTCAGAGAAAGTGGTGACTGCGTCAGCAAGTTTCGCGCTTTCTCCAAACGCAAGCCGCGATAAAACGCCATCATGCTCGAGCCGATCTGTTTGTCGAACAACCTTTGCAATTGCCGCTTGCTAAGGTTTGCAACTCTGGCAAGTTGGTTCAGATCAAGCGGGTCTGCGATGTGGTTCTCCATCGCTTCGATTGCGATCAACAAGGGAACGCTTGTCACCCCATAACGTTCGCATAGTCCAGAGCGCTGCGGGCCACCGGATGGTCGTATGTCGGTATGCATGAACCAATCGCTGACCCGACGGGCGAACTTTTCTCCGTGCTGTTCTGTGATCAAGGCATGCATCATATCGAGCGGCGCAATGCCACCCGCGCATGTCAGACGATCACGATCGATGACATAGAGAGACCGCTCAATCAGGAGATCGGGCGCGACTTCAATAAGCGCCTCGGCGTGCTCCCAATGTATTGTCATGCGCCGGCCTGCCATCAAGCCGGCAAGCGCCAAAATAACAGGACCGCCGGAAATACCGCCAAGCCGCACGCCTTGAGCTGAGCATTTCCGCAGCCAACGCACCACTTTGGCGTCCTCAAAGGACATCGGATCTCCGCCAGCAACGACGAATATGTCGTCGAGCTTCTCCACGTCATCAAACGTCAAAGAGGCCCGAATTTCTGCGCCGCTGGAACTGACGGCGTGCGTGCCGCGAACGGCCAGATGATGAATTTCATAAAGCGGATCAAGGTTCAGTAAATTCGCGGCGCGCAACGGTTCAACCGCTGAGGAATACGACATCAGTGCAAAACCATCGACCAATAGGAATGCGATCCGGCGCGGCGGTTGGTCCAGCGGTTGTCCAAGTGCCTTGCTCACTGTTGGGATTGACCGGTTTCGTGGCTCAGAAGTGTCCATAATCAGACATAATCTGACTTTCCTATGAAAGTGCAACCAATTCTTTTAAGGTGTAATCACGCCAACAGGAGAACGGCGAATGCGATATTCAGCGCTAAAAATCCTCACGGAGGCATTGACCGGCAACAAAGGCTGGCAGCCCGTTTGGCGCGAGCCCGAGCCGAAACCTGCCTATGATGTCATTGTCATCGGCGGTGGCGGACACGGCTTGGCAACAGCTTACTATCTCGCCAAGGAACACGGCATCACCAACGTTGCTGTACTTGAGAAGGGCTGGATCGGGTCGGGCAATGTTGGGCGCAACACCACGATCATCCGCTCGAACTATCTGCTGCCCGGCAATGAGCCGTTCTACGAATTGTCCCTAAAACTATGGGAAGGCTTGGAGCAGGATTTCAATTACAACGCCATGATCTCACAACGTGGCATTCTCAATTTGTTCCATTCTGATCCGCAGCGCGATGCCTATGTGCGCCGCGGCAATGCTATGCGCATGGCAGGTGCCGACGCCGTGTTGCTTGATGCAGATGGCGTGCGCAAGATGTATCCGTTTCTCGATTTCGATAACGCGCGGTTCCCGATCAAAGGTGGGCTCGCGCAGCCGCGCGGCGGAACCGTCAGACACGACGCCGTTGCATGGGGTTATGCCCGTGGCGCCGACAGCCGCGGCGTTGATATCATCCAGAACTGCGAAGTCACTGGCTTCAGCATTGAAAATGGCGTCTGCAAAGGCGTCGAAACATCACGCGGTGCCATCAAGGCTAACAAGGTTGCGGTATGCGTCGCGGGTTCATCAGGCCGTGTCATGGCAACCGCCGGCATGCGATTGCCGATCGAAAGCCACGTGCTGCAAGCCTTCGTCAGCGAAGGCCTGAAGCCCGTTGTTGATGGTGTTGTGACGTTCGGTGCCGGGCATTTCTACGTCAGCCAGTCAGACAAGGGCGGTCTCGTCTTCGGCGGCGATATCGATGGTTACAATTCGTACGCGCAGCGCGGCAATCTCCCCGTGGTCGAAGACGTTTGCGAAAGCGCCATGGCCATCATGCCAACGATCGGGCGTGCGCGCCTGCTGCGGATGTGGGGCGGCGTCATGGACATGTCGATGGACGGTTCGCCCTTCATCGACAAAACCCAAACGGACGGCCTCTATTTCAATGGTGGCTGGTGTTACGGCGGCTTCAAGGCAACGCCCGCGAGTGGCTTTTGCTACGCGCATCTATTGGCCAATGACGCCCCACATCCAGTCGCTACCGAATTGCGCCTCGATCGTTTCAAGCGAGGCCACATGATTGATGAAAAGGGTGCCGGGGCGCAGCCAAATCTGCATTAAAAATGAGCGCGGCCTAATCTCCATTAAGTATCAACTCGCAGGCAAGACCCTTCATGATTATCAATCATCCACTGCTTGGCCCCCGCGACGCCGCTGAGTTTGTTTATCTCGGCGATGCGGCGCTGTTGAATCGGCCCGATTGGCAGGCGTCCGACGCAGCTGAACAGTTTTATGACTATCAGTATCTGCGCGACAACCCAGCTGGGGACCATCGTGAACTCTGGTACCACGAGCAGGGCGATCGCTCCTGGCTGATCGTGGCCCGCAACACACTTAGTCACGAGATTACCAAGGTCGAACTCGCGCGCGATGTCGCTCGTGCAAGGAAGCAGGCGCATGGATAATTCAAGCCAACCTCAGCGCCTCACCGGCGGCATGGTCGATCGCAAGCAAGCGTTGGAATTCCAATTCAACGGCAAATCATTCACTGGCCATCCAGGGGATACGCTGGCATCTGCGCTGTTGGCGAACGGACAGCGGCTCGTCGGCCGATCTTTCAAATATCATCGCCCACGCGGTATCTTCACCAGCGGCTCCGAAGAACCAAATGCCCTCGTGCAATTTCGAAGCGGCGCCAGCCATGAGCCCAACACTCGCGCAACCACCACCGAACTCTACGACGGCCTGACTGCCACGAGCCAGAACCATCGCGGCTCGCTGAACTTCGATTTGATGGCCGTCAACGACTATATATCTCCCATGCTGAGCGCGGGCTTCTACTACAAGACCTTCATGTGGCCGAAGGCGTTCTGGGAGAAAGTTTACGAACCGATCATCCGCAATGCAGCCGGTCTCGGGCGCCTCGCGAGCGAGCCTGATCCGGACACCTACGACAAAGGTTTTCTGCACTGCGACGTGCTCATTATAGGCGGCGGCCCTGCCGGTCTTTCAGCTGCCTTGACCGCGGCGCGCTCTGGCGCACGCGTTATTCTCGGAGACGAAGATTTTGAGTTTGGCGGACGTCTGCTGGCTGAGACCTACGAAGTCGATGGTAAACTTGGCTCCGAGTGGGTCGCAAATGCCATCACCGAACTAAGCGCGATGGACAACGTCCGCATTATGCGCCGCACCACCATTTACGGTGCCTACGATCATGGCATTTACGGTGCACTGGAACGCAAGACCGATCACCTCGCGTCAAGTGGAGGGAAACCGCGCCAGGTTCTCTGGCGGATTTATTCGAAGCGCGCGATTCTTTGCGCAGGCTCCATCGAGCGATCCATTGCGTTTGGAAACAACGACCGGCCGGGTGTTATGCTCGCCGGCGCGGTGCGCAGTTATGTCAACCGCTGGGCTGTCACGCCCGGCAAGAAAGTCGCCGTTTTCACAAACAATGATGATGGCTGGCGCACCGCCAAAGACCTTGCCGACAAAGGCGTCGACGTCACCGCGATTATCGACACGCGTCGCGATACCAGCTTCGAAGCGCCACGCGATACAAAGCGTGTCCTCGGCGCCCACGTCGTCAACACGACTGGCCGACTGGGGCTACAATCGATCACGCTCTCCGATGGCCAGACCATCCTTGCTGATTGCCTCGCTGTATCGGGCGGCTGGAACCCTAACGTCCATCTGACCTGCCATCAACGCGGTCGCCCGGTATGGAGTGATACGCTTGCAGCCTTCACACCCGGATCAGAGTTACCAACCGGCATGATCGTTGCTGGCGCCGCCAACGGCACCCTGACGCTTGGTCAAACATTGCGTGAAGCGCACGAGGTCGCCGCGACGGTTGCTCTAGACCTTGGGCACATACGGTCAACTGGTTCGCCATCCACGGCTGACGATGAGCCATCCGCAATCACAGCATTCTGGCACGTTGGCGAAAGTCGCAATCGCGCCTGGGTTGATCTGCAAAACGACGTCACGACCAAGGATGTCAAACAGTCTCACCAGGAGGGTTTTAGGTCAGTCGAGCATCTCAAGCGCTACACAACGCTTGGCATGGCAACGGACCAGGGCAAAACCGCCAATCTGCTCGGGCTCGCGATCATGGCCGAGTGTACCGACCAATCTATCGCTGATACCGGCACGACGATCTTCCGACCGCCCTACACGCCGGTACCAATTGGCGCTCTCGGTGGCCGCGCGCGCGGCAAAGATTTCCGACCGACGCGCCTGACACCCAGTCATGAATGGGCGAAGGCGCAAGGCGCTATCTTCATTGAAACCGGAGCATGGCTGCGCGCGCAATGGTTTCCGAAATCAGGCGAAACCCATTGGCGGCAAAGCGTCGATCGCGAGGTCATACAAACCCGTCAATCTGTTGGTGTCTGCGATGTCACGACACTCGGCAAGATCGACGTCCAAGGCCGCGATGCTGCCGAGTTCCTCAACAAGATCTATGCCAACGCATTTGGTAAGCTGCAAGTCGGTCGCGTCCGCTATGGGCTGATGCTGCGCGAAGACGGCATCGCCATGGACGATGGCACCACCGCGCGGATGAGCGAGCACCACTTCGTTATGACAACGACGACCGCAAATGCGGTGCCGGTCTTCCGTCACATGGAATTTTGCCGCCAGTGCCTCTGGCCCGATCTTGATGTTCACCTGATCTCGACAACCGAGCAGTGGGCACAATTCGCGATTGCCGGCCCCAACTCGCGGAAACTTCTGGAGCATGTCGTCGACGACGGTGTTGATCTCTCAAACGAAGCGTTTCCGTTCATGGGCTGTGCTGAAATCACTGTCTGCGGTGGTGTCCGCGCGCGCCTGTTCCGCATCTCGTTTTCCGGCGAGCTGGCTTTCGAAATCGCAGTGCCTGCCCGCTACGGCAATTCGATGATGGATGTCTTGATGACGGCTGGCAAACCATACAATGTTGTCCCCTATGGCACGGAAGCGCTCGGTGTCATGCGCATTGAAAAAGGCCACGCAGCCGGCAATGAGCTCAGCGGACAGACCACAGCGCGGGACCTCGGCATGGGTCGAATGGTGTCAAAGAAGAAAGACTCCATCGGCAGCACTCTCTCGGAACGTCCGGAACTCAACCGCGATGATGGCTATACGTTGGTCGGTTTTGTCCCTGTCGATCGCTCAAAGAAACTCACATCCGGCGCACATTTTGTCGCCAAGAACGTGGCTCCTACAACCGCCAACGACCAGGGCTATATGACGTCCGTCGCGTTTTCTCCATCATTGGGTCACTCGATTGGTCTTGGATTCATTGAGCGCGGCGCCGATCGCACCGGCGACATCGTCCAAGCCGTCAATCTGCTCGCCAATGAAGCTGTCGACGTGGAAGTTGTCTCACCGCATTTCTACGACCCACAAGGAGGCCGCCTCCGTGACTGAACTCATCCTCAAATCCCAACTGCCGCTCGACGGTCGCAGCCTTAACTATCCGGGCATCACGATCGAAGAAATCACCGACCAGTCGTTGGTCTCGATTGCCGTACCAATAGATGGTGCAGCCGAACTCAATGCGGCTCTGCAATCTGCTTACGGCACCGAGCGTCCAGCAGTTGGCAAATGTACGAACGGCAGCATGGACAACGCGATCTTCTTGGGGCTGTCTCAGGATCAGTTCTTTATCATGTTTGATGACGCCAAGCTTAATGACAAGGGCGGCGATCCAGCGGCTCTCATTCGCGACAGCATTGGTCACGCGGCCTATGTTGTCGACCAATCCGACGGCTGGGTCATGACGCGGGTATCCGGAGACAGCTGCCGCGCGGCACTCGAACGGATCTGCCCGATTGATCTGCATCCCGCGATGTTCAGCACCGGCAATGTTGCACGGACCGTTATGGAGCATCTCGCAACTATCATCGTGTGTCAGGCGCCCGACACCTACATTCTCCTGTCACCGCGCTCGTCTGCCAACTCATTCCTGCATGCTCTCGACACATCAGCCAAAAATGTTGCCTGATCAATATGGGGCCAATTTGAGAGCTGTTTGACTATGTCGTGCGGGGCAATAGAGATCGTGTGTTGGGGAAACTTTCGAACTATCTGACAAGCGCCATTTGACGTTTGACCGGAACCTCACCACAGTATGTTCGCTGCACCCACAAATACGCCCAGGACGACGCCCATTACGCCCAACACACCATGGCTCGGCCGCTCCGTTGAGCGCCCTGAAGACGCTGCTTTGCTCACCGGAAGCCAACGCTTCATGGATGATCTTGGCGCGCCACCCGGAACACTTCACGCAGCGTTTGTTCGCTCACCGCATCCGCATGCCCGCATTGTGAAGATTGATACCGCGCAAGCGCTGCAGTGCCCTGGTGTCCACGCCGTCATAACCGGTGCTGCAATCGCAGCCTTCAGCCGTCCGTTTGTTGTCGGCGTCAAAGCCCCAATGGAGCACCGATCAGTCGCGGTTGATCACGTTCGATATCAAGGCGAACCGGTTGCGATTGTCCTCGGTGATACGCCCTATACCGCTGAAGATGGTATGGCGCTCGTGGATGTTACTTACGAACCGTTGACAGCGATCGTTGATCCACAAGATGCGATGGATGATGGTGCTGTGTTGCTGCACCATGAGGTTGGTTCCAATGTCGTGGCTGACCGGCACTTTCGTTATGGCGATCCAGAGAGTGCGTTTGCAAGCGCAGCCCACACAATTTCGATTGATATTTGTTATCCGCGCAACTCGGTGACGCCAATCGAGTGTTACGGCCTCGTTGCCGAATTTCACAGTGGTTCGGAAAGCTACGAAGTCACGTCAAATTTTCAGGGACCATTTGCGCTGCATCCCGTGATGGCGCTTGCGCTGAAAATTCCAGCGAACCGGCTGCGGCTCAAATCCCCGCCTGCAAGCGGCGGCAGCTTTGGCACCAAGCAGGGCGTGTTTCCCTATATCGTCGCCTGCTGTGTCGCCTCGCGTATTGCCGGTCGTCCCGTCAAGTGGATTGAGGACCGTCTTGAGCACTTGATGGCTGCAACATCGGCAACCAACCGCGTCACAATGCTACGGGCAGCGGTCGAAGCAGATGGTCGGATCACAGCGCTAGACTGGGATCAGATCGACGATTGCGGCGCCTATTTGCGCGCCCCGGAGCCAGCCACAATCTACCGGATGCATGGCAACATGACCGGCGCCTATGACATTCGCCACCTCGCCATCCGCAATCGGAATGTGCTGACCAACAAGACGCCAAGTGGTTTGGTGCGCGGTTTCGGTGGTCCGCAGGTCTATTTTGCGCTGGAGCGTCTGATCCAAAAGATGGCCCTTCAGTTGGGCCGTGAGCCATTGGAGATCATTCGCAAGAACCTGATCGCAGCTGATGACTTTCCTTATCGGACAGCATCAGGCGGGCTCTACGATAGCGGCAACTACCAGGCAGCCCTGCAACTGGCGGAGGACGATGACCGGATCGAACGCCTACAGCAACGACAGCGCGAAGTCCGGGCAGTCGGCGGGCTCTATGGCATCGGTATGGCGGCCATCGTCGAACCGTCGATTTCGAACATGGGTTACATCACGACGGTTTTGACAGCAGAGGAACGCGCGGCTGCCGGGCCCAAAGGCGGTGCGGTGGCGACGGCATCGGTCAGCATTGATGCACTCGGCAGCATCTCGGCGCACATTTCCTCAGTGCCACAAGGGCAGGGCCACGAAACGGTGATTGCGCAAGTGGTCGCCGACGGACTTGGTCTGACGCCGGATACAATAACCGTCAACACCGAACTCGATACCGGGCGAGATGCCTGGTCGGTGGCGAGCGGTAATTACTCGAGCCGCTTCGCAGGGGCTGTCGCCGGTGCCGCGAAGATGGCAACGGATCGATTGCGGTCCCGCCTCGCAGATATTGCAGCCGCGCATTTCGATTGTGACAATACGGATATCACGTTTGCGGACGGTACGATCGGGGCGACAGGAAGCGCGATCAAGTCGATGCCGTTTCGGCGTCTCGGTGCGACATCGCACTGGGCGCAGTCGACATTGCCACAAGGCATGGAGCCTGTGATCCGCGAAACTGTGTTCTGGTCACCTGACGTTTTGGCGCCGCCAAACGCAACTGACGAAATCAATTCAAGTGCCGCGCATGGCTTTGTGTTCGATGTCTGCGGTGTCGAGATTGATCGCGATACCGGACGCGTCCGCGTTGACCAATACGTGACGGTCCATGATGCTGGCACACTTTTGCATCCGGCGATGGCAGACGGTCAGGTCCGTGGCGGTTTCTCCAACGCGCTTGGCGCAACGCTTTACGAGCATTTCAGCTACGGAGCAGACGGTAGTTTTCAATCCGGTACGTTCGCTGACTACACGGTGCCGACAGCCGCCGAAGTGCCGGACATTGAAATTCTTCACGTACAAACGCCGTCACCGATTACACCGCTTGGTGCCAAGGGTATTGGCGAGGGTAATTGCATGTCGACACCGGTGTGCATCGCCAATGCGGTTGCCGACGCTCTGGGGCGCGAAGACATCGAGTTGCCACTGACGCCGTCCCGTATGTTTGAACTGCTCGACAACCAAGAACCACCCAAGCCTGTTGCGTCAGGTAATGGACTGGAACGTCCCACTCTGAGGCGCGCCGACTATACGGTCACCGGTCACGGTGAGACCCATGTTCCGGTTGCACCAGAAACGATCTGGCCGCAGTTCTTTGACGTGCAAGCCATTCAGTCGATCGTACCCGGATGCCAGTCCATCGAAGAAGTCGATCCGTATCACTTCAAGGGGCAGGTCAATCTCGGCGTCGGAATTGTCAAAGGATTATTCGACGCTGACGTGCGGATGGAAGACGTCGTAGAGCCGAAATCGCTATGCCTGATTGGCACGGCGAATGGG
Source organism: uncultured Hyphomicrobiaceae bacterium (assembly GCA_905480435.1). Lineage (GTDB taxonomy): Bacteria > Pseudomonadota > Alphaproteobacteria > Rhizobiales > Hyphomicrobiaceae > CAJQQK01. The sequence continues at coordinate 16,463 of CAJQQK010000148.1, forward strand.
CCACTTGGATCAAGCAACGGTGAAGCCGTCGTCGTGCTCATCCCCGATGAGACCGGCACGCGCATTCGATATAGTTACGGCATCAATCTTTCGGGCAAGGCGGCTGCGATTGGAGGCCGTATGATTGGTGGTGCCACCAAAATTCTGATCAACGAGTTCTTCCGGCGACTTGCCGCACGTGTCGCGCCGGAACACACCGAACCATCGACGCTTTTGATCAAGGTCCCCGATAGCATTCAGAAGTTATGGCGTTCGATCTGCGCGCTAGTACAGGGAGGCCGCTCGTGAAACCGCCTCCGTTCGACTATATCCGCCCAAACACTCTTGCCGAGGGACTTGAGCTCATTGGCAAATACGGTGCCGATGCCCGAATTCTGGCCGGTGGCCAGTCGCTCATTGCGATGCTGAATATGCGTGTCGCCGCACCGAAGCTGCTCATCGACATCAATGGATTGACCGATGAAGCCTACATTCGCGATGACGGTGATGCCATTGCGATTGGATGCGCAACGCGGCAAGCGGTACTGGAACGGTGGCCAACTCTCGCGCAGAGGCTGCCGCTGATTGCCAAGGCACTTCCTTATGTTGGGCACGCCCAAACCCGTAGCCGTGGCACGGTATGTGGCTCGATTGCACATGCTGATCCGTCAAGCGAATTGCCTCTCTGCTTGGCCTTGCTCGACGGACAGGTGGTGTTGCGCAACAGGCGCCGCAGCCGAACCGTGCCGGCTCGTGATTTCTTTTCAGGTGTTCTGCAAACCACACGGCTTGATGATGAAATGATCACGGAAATCCGATTGCCCGTGCCTCCTGGCAATACTGGTGCGGCGTTTAACGAGATGGCGATACGGCACGGTGATTTCGCGATCATTGCGGTTGGCGCCTTGGTCGACACGACACACGTGCGTGTTGCTATTGGTGGTGGAGATGACTTTCCCGTCGTCAAGCGATTGCCATTGAGCGGCGAGGCGGCACTCCAAGAAGCACTTAACGACCTTGCCTGGTCGCTCGATTGCCAGGACGATCTGCATGCCACGGCTACTTATCGTCGTCACTTAATACGCGTGCTCGGCCAACGCACGATAGAGGAGGCGATCGCATGCCGATCCTAAGTGCCGGGCAGCGCCACAAAATTACTGTCACGCTTAACGGTGAAGAGCGGACCGGACATGCTGAACCGCGCATGCTGCTCAGTGACTTCCTGCGCCATGAGCTGGGCGCAACCGGTACGCATGTCGGTTGCGAGCATGGTGTCTGTGGTGCGTGCACGATAAAGCTCGATGGGCAGCCGACGCGGTCGTGTCTGACGTTGGCGGTTCAGGTTGATGGTTCTCAGTTGGAAACGGTGGAAGGCCTCGGCGCCTCGGATGGTTCACTTGGGGTTCTGCAAGACTGCTTTCGACGCCATTTCGCACTACAATGCGGCTTCTGCACAGCTGGTATTTTGATGTCGCTCGATACTTACCTTCGCGATCAGCCAAACGCCGGCGAAGATGACTTACGTGCACTGCTGTCCGGTCATATCTGCCGCTGCACAGGTTATACGCCGATCATCGCGGCAGCCTTGGAAGCCGCGGAAATATTACGCGCTCGCGAGCTGCAACCAGAGCAAAGAGGGCCCGATGTTTGATCTTGGCCGAACATTGATTGCGGCAGCCGCGCGCAACCCGCACGCCTTGGCATTGGTCGACGGCGACCAACGGCTGAGTTATGCGGAGCTGCTGGATCGTGCACAGCGCCTTGTCTCCGGCCTCGATGCAATTGGCATTACGCGTGGTGATCGGCTTCTCATTGTGCTGCAAAACCGTGCTGAATGCGCCATCCTGCATTGGGCGACGCAACTTGCCGGCGTCATCGCAACGCCAATCAACTGGCGCGCCAACGCAGATGAGGTGGAGTTCTTCATTACGAATTCTGCTGCCACAGCCGTCGTGTATGAATCTGTTTCAGCTGATGCCGTTAATGGATCGGCGGCAGCTGCGCCACTGCCACGAATTGCAATTGGCGCACCGACGACAGGATCGATTGATTTCGAAGATCTGTTGGCACATCCACCAGCCCATGATGTGCCACGGGCGACGCCCCGTGATGTGTCTTTGATGCTTTACACGTCCGGCACGACAGGGCGTGGCAAAGGGGTGCCGCGGCGCCACCATGCGGAACGTGCGGCAGCCATTGCCCACGTGGCGCAGAACACCTACCGCAGCGGTGAAGTGACGCTCGGCGTCATGCCGCTTTATCATACAATGGGTGTACGCTCGCTGCTTGCGATGGCCTTGATCAACGGCACATTCGTTTGCCTGCCACGGTTTGATGTACGCCGCGCGCTTGAGCTCATCAGCGCTGAGCGTGTGACAAACCTCTATCTCGTGCCGACCCTCTATCATGACTTGCTGGCGCATGCCGACTTCCAGACAACCGACACGACGTCGGTGACAAAGCTCGGGTTTGCTGGCGCCGCGATGACCGACGGTTTGCTGGCGCGCCTGGTTGTTGCCTTCGCTCCGGAGCTGTTTGTCAATCACTATGGCTCATCGGAAATCTATACGTTTACGGTCGAACAAAACGCTGCCGTGAAACCGGGCAGCGCCGGGCGGGCGGGCATCAACACCGAAGTTCGCGTCATCGGGATCAGCTCCCATGACCCGACTAATATCGTTGCCACAGGAGAAGAAGGCCAGATCATTGCCACGTTGGATGGTGATGAAGCTTTCGAAGGCTACTGGAAGCGCCCCGATGCTGACGCGAAAGCGCTACACCACGGTTGGTATCTGACGGGCGATATCGGTTATGTCGACGTCTATGGTGATCTGTTCGTAACAGGACGTGTCGATGATATGATTATTACCGGCGGTGAAAACGTGTTGCCGGCAGAAATTGAATCGATCCTTTCAATGCATCCCGCGGTTGCCGAAAATGCTGTCGTTGGGCTGGCCGATGAGCGATGGGGGCAGCGTGTCACGGCGTTTGTTCGGCGCAGCGCAGCCGTCACCGACACAGAACTCGACAGCTGGTGCCAGCAGTCAGACCTGGCCAATTTCAAACGCCCTCGCGCCTTTATTTTTGTTGAAGATATCCCGAAATCGCCGGTTGGAAAAATCCTCCGGCGTATGCTCGTAGCAGGCGACTATCGCGAAGAACAAGCCGAGTCAGACAGCTAATTTAAGGTGACTGTCTCACTCTCGTCCAGTGGCCGACAGTACGTCTCGCGCGTTGTCAGCGCTGACAACAATCCGACAACCCTCCCGATCGTCACTGCAACAAACGCATATTGATATGCTGCAAGGTCATAAACGCGCGCGCCGCCTTCAGTCTCCCCCGTCCAGCCGGCATCAAGCAGAGCGCCAATCAATGGCTGAAACACGGCCCCTGCACTTGTCACCAAGCCGTTCGTGAGCCCAAGCGTCGTCCCACTCAATGCCCCTGGAGACGCCTCACGCGCGGCTGCGAAACAAGTGATCTGCGCTGCCGCGCCAAACCCGCAAACAAGCGCCAACACCGTCGCCATTCTGATCGACACGTCGGGCAGGTAAACCAGCGCGGCAAACGACACCAAACAGATCAGAAGACCGAAGACCAACGGCAACCGTCGCCGCTGCATCCGGTCTGACAGCCAACCAAAAAACGGAGAACCAATCGCAAGACCAATCAGGACCAAAGAGGTCATACCCGCAGCCGCTGTCCGATCAATCTCGTAGCGCGTCTCAAAATACGGCACACCCCAAAGTCCGGCAAATCCAAGCAAAGGCGCGGTCGTGCCAAGCCCCGCAACAGCATTGAGCCAAACCTGTCGGTTCCTGACCACAATCCCAAGTGAGGACCATATTGAATGTTGGTGGACGCCACCCGCCACGGGCTTGTCGCGGACGAAAGACCACGCAGCAACCGCAAGTACCAATCCGCCAGCTGAAAATGCCACCATCGTTTCGCGCCAGCCGATCGCTTCAACCGAAAGACGCGCTGGCGCCTGGCCGAACACGCCACCGATCATACCCATCATGATGGCAATGCCGGAAAGCAGCGCGAAACGGTGCGCGGGGAACCATTGCCCGGCGATGGTCATGGCACCAACCAGCCCGAACGCCGCCCCAGCACCAATCACCAAACGGCTCAGAGACGCTGACAGGGCTTCCCCACTGGCCGCAAACAACAAGCAACCAACCGTGCAGGCCAGCGCTGATATCGTCAGCAATCGCCGTGGCCCGAACCGA
>CAJQQK010000149.1 GCA_905480435.1 uncultured Hyphomicrobiaceae bacterium
CGCCAGGGTACGTAGCTTCGCCCTCAATATCCTGCGTGCCAACGGCGAAAACAATATCTCGCAGGCCATGTGGCACAACGTCCTCGACATCACACGGCCGCTCAATTATCGCTTCATGTAGTTAGCGTTGAACAGCCCTGCTTGTGAGATGCCCTGCGAGTGGGCGGCGCCCACTTATCCCCGCTCGCAAAAACGCACCTACACTCTTCCTATCCCGCCCACTCAGGGGCTGCTCGCCGGAGGCGTCCACGGACGGGGGCGGGATGCAGGTTGCGCGTGAACGACGCACGTTCGCGTTAACAGCAACGCTCCCCGCTCGCACCTGGGTGAAAATCCCAGGCAGCCGTACTTTAATGCTGGGCGGTTCTGCGAAAAATCCTGTGCGGGGTGGCGGTTTGCTGCTCATATTAAACTACATCGGACGCGGCACACCAATGCCCCGCGCCCCTGAATACGATCGACCAATAACGCCGATGGCCAAGCCATGCGGCGCGCAACATCACGCCTTGATCTTAAATGCCGAGATCGTTGAGGTTGTAATCTTTCAGCTTGGGCATCAGCTCAGGCGACCAGCGGTAGGCGTCTGCTTCTTCGCGCAGTGGTTGGTAGTCATACGATGTCTCATCAGGGAAACGCTGTCGGCGAGCATCGATACCGTACATGATCATGCCGGAACGATTGTGGATGTAGTCTGCATCGTAAAAGGTGACGTCGTTGTGGACACCACCGCCCTTGACGTTGAGAACGGATTTTCTGCAATGGAATCCAAGATTGAATGTGACGCGCAAGTTCGGGCTGGTATTGGCGAACGAGCCATGCACGGCCTGACGATTGGTGACCGCGACATCGCCCGCCTTGCAGATCAGCGGCACAGCTTGCGGCAGGCGCTCGGTGCCAGCAGCTGCAACCATCGCTTTGAGGTCCACCTTGCCATCGCGATGGGTGCCGGGAATCACCCAAAGGCCATTGGCGGCATCGCAGCCATAAAGCTGCGCCATCATATTGAAGCCGTGGCTGTTCTCATGGAAGTCGGGGCTTTCCCAGTGCGTCCAGCCATCCTGGTGCCAGGCAACTGAGCCACCCAATCGCGGGTGTTTGATCCAAATGCTTTCATTGAACGGAACGAAATCGTCGCCATGGATTGATGCCGCAGCCGCCAGCAATTTCGGATGACCGTAAAGTCTTAGGTGGGCTGGCGAGAACTGCAGCGTGCCAAGTAACAGCTGCATAACGTAGTCAGGTGCATCGACTGGTGCGTCAGGCTCCGTCATTTTCACCGGATGGCGCCCGAGATTGGCATCGGTGCCGCCGTATGGATCGGACAGCGGCTTCACCATCGTCACGGTGCGCGCCTTGCAATCAGCACCGAGCGCTGGCCGGCCGTGTTTGTCGACCTTGCTGTCTTTGGTTGTTGGCGCCCGGTCGAGCATGTCATGCAGATCGTGTTCGAGATCGGAAAGCTCGGCTTCGTTCAGCAGACCTTCGAAAATGTAAAAGCCGTAACGCGAATAAGCTTCAAGGATTTCCGGTACCAGCCGGCCATTGTCATCGAGGCGCATGGGTCCTCGATTGGGCAGCGCCAGGGCTCGCGCGGTGCCTTCCGCACGGTAGACCTCCATCGCTGCTTCATCGTCGCCATAGTCGACAGCGGTTGCAGTTTTTGCCAGTGATGCGTTTGCCATTGCACTCATCCTCCAGGTCGAATTCGATTGGCTAACGATTTGGAGATTACGCACGCCAGTCAAGTGTTTCGGCGCAACCATCCTCAAAGATCGTACAAAACAGCATCTATATGATCGGTTGGGCTGTGACCTGAGGCCGGTTAATCACGCCATACATTTCTGGCCCAATCGCCCAATTCTGGGATGTTTCTCGGGCTACCTGCCTCTGCGTGCTGTCAAGATCGTGGTACACTGGATGCAGATGTTGAGCGCTGTCGTCGATGTAACCGAACCTGCCCCCGCCCGTCCGGTCACCGTGCTTAAGGTCGCGGCGTCTAAGATCACGTCGATCTATCGACAACATTGAACTTAAACGGTCGACGGCTCCAATACGTCGGCGCGACAACCGTGACCGGATCCGGCCCGACGACGCGGGTCGCGCGCTGCCAGGCATGTTCGAAATCACGCGCCGGAGTGATGCCGAGCCGGCGGAACATACCTGGGTTCTCGGTGCCGGCAAGAATGACCTGCGAAGCGCGGTTCAGCATGTAGTCGCATGAATACATCAACCAGAAAGGATGGATAGGATGATAAGCATGGGCGTTCCGGTATTGCTCAAGGTATTCCGGGTTTTCCGCAATGGTTGATTGATACTGCGACAGCTCTGCAATCTCGGAAACAGTGTCGTACAAGTCGATCACTTCGCGCGTCGATGCGTAGGTTGCCTCGTCATACTTTCCGGTTGATGGATTAAGCCCGATAATCACACCGCCTTCCCGCAACACATGATCGCCAAGCCAGACACGGGGCGGATAGCCCATGCCGATCGCTGCAATGAGTGGGTTATTGGCGCTGCCATACGCGAAGGCGGCTGGCAACCCAAGCACAAGCACATCGGCCTGGGGCACGTCGATAATGCTGAACGCGTCAGCTGCAGCCCAAGCCGGCTCCTCGACTTCTGGAGAGTAACCCGCGAAGACGTTGTTGATGGTGCCGCCGGTGCCGCCAATCCAATTGATGTAGAATATGCGTTTGCCGGTTTGTTGTTCGATATGGGCGTTTATCTCTGCCTTCAGTTGGCGGAAATACATCGCGCGATGATCACCGGTCGTTGTTTTGGGATGATTGACGACACGGTGATTGTGATGCGACGCGATCGAACGGGTCGAGGCCATGCCAATCGCAGCACCGGTACCGGTGTAACCGCCCCAACTGTGCGCCACGACCTGGCCGACGTAGATCATCAGATCCGCTTCAAGGAAGCGCCGGTTATGGTCGACGATGGCACCACCCGGCGTCTGGCCAAGATCTTTCAGTTGGGCCGGATCGAGACAGTCGTGATTGGTGATCTGACCGCTCGGATGGAACGTATCGAAAATCTCGTCGCCGAGGAAATTGCGCAGCTCATCATCAGTCCATTTCTTGTGATTACCGTTGGCCGAAATGAATACGATATCTTCTTTAGCGACACCCCATTTCAGGAGATTATCGACGAGCACGCCTAGGATGCGCTGCCATGGCGGTGGTGGCTTGGTCGGGTCGTCATGGCCAATCGCGACGGTCATTCCGGGCCGAACGAGGGATTGTAGTGACGGTGCTCCATACGGCTTGGCGATTGCTCTTTCAATTAATGCAATCGGATCTGGATGGACGGGTGGATCTTGAAATTCCACAACAACGGCATCTTCAGGAACGCTGATATCGATTTTTTGAGCGCCAAAATCGACGGCAATATCTTTCATCATTCCGCTCCCCGCAGCAAGTCCCGCAATGCGGCCACGGAGTACAAGCCTGAACTGACCTTTAATATCATCCGAACTGACCCTTATTTACAATAGACCCCGAGTTATCCATGCACTAAACATTACTACAGACAGAAATACGATGCCGACCAGCCAAGTGATTATTGGCGACGCATACGGGGGGATGTCGATGGAAAGCATTGTGCTGCTTTCATTGCTAGTAGTGCTGATCTTGCTCGGCTCACCGATCGGGTTCACGCTGATACTGCTGCCGACCGTCTATGTTCTGATGACGGGCGCTGCGCCGCTTACCCTCATTCCCTTCAAAATGTTCGACGCGATCGACTCGGTGCCATTGACGGCCATCCCGTTCTTCATGCTGACCGGCGAATTGATGACCAGCGCGACGATTACGGACCGGTTAGTAGAGCTGAGCCGGCGCATGATCGGTCGAATGCGCGGCAGCCTGGCACAGGTCAACGTGCTGGTGAGTATGTTCTTTGCCGGCATGAACGGATCTGTTGTTGCGGATGCGGCAACGGTCGGGTCTTTGCTCATTCCAGCCATGAAGCGCGCCGGCTATCCTGCCGCGTTTGCCGCTGCGATTACAGCAGTAAGTGGCACGATCGGCGGGATTATTCCGCCGAGCATCGCGATGATTATTCTCGCTAACGCCGGCGGCATATCGGTAGGCGCGCTATTCGCGGCCGGGATCATTCCAGGACTTCTGATTGGCGCGACCCTTATGGCAATCAACTGGGCCTTGGCGGTACGCCACGACTTTGAACGCAGCGAAGAGGCCTTCAGTTTCGGAGCACTCGGCAAGGCTGCGGGCGCCGCATCGTTCGCATTGATCATTCCGATCGTACTGGTTGGCTCCGTGGTCGGCGGCGTTGCTGGCGTGGTTGAAGCTGGCGCCATTACCGCGACGACGGCCCTGATCGTCGGGCTGTTCGTCTATCGCACCATCACCTGGACAAACTGCAAGGGCGCCTTTGTACGGGCATTTCGGACAAGTGCGTCAGTCTTTATCATTATCGCTGCCGCAGGCCCGTTCAGCTGGTTGCTGACATCGCTTGGCGCGATCAAAGAGCTGGAGACGTGGCTGCTGACGTTCAAAGACAATCCGCTGCTGTTCGCGTTTGTCATTGTGGCGTTTATCTACATCCTCGGCATGATTATGGATTCAGCTGCAAATATCATTGTGGTCGGCCCTGTCTTGATCAAAGTGATGGTGACAGCCGGCTATCCTGAAGTGCAGGCAGCTATGGTATGTGTTGTCGGTTTCCTGATCGGCACGGTGACACCACCACTGGGGGTCGCCTATTTCACGACCGCCGCGATCGCGAAAGCAAGCCTGGAGAGTGTGGCGTTCGCAATGCTGCCGTATCTTGTGGCGCTGTTCGGATTGCTATTCCTATTGGTTGTCGCGCCGGACGTTACAATGTTCCTGCCAACCCTGTGGGGCTTCGTTAAATAGCTGGAGCTGATGAATGGTCGATTTCCTTGTCGCGATTGACAGATGGTATCGGAAGGTACTGACCGGGATCTGCATGCTCGCACTGTTCCTGATGGTTGCCTTCACGATCTACACCGTGTTCATGCGCTACGTGTTTTGGGCCCCGCCGGTGTGGGGAGACCTGATGACCGTGCTGAGCAATATCTGGCTCGTGTTTATCGCGCTCGCCTTGACGGTGCGCGAGAAAGAGCACATCGCGCTCGACTTTTTGTATACGCGGCTACCATTGGCTTGGGGATTCGCGCTGCAATTGTTGTGGGCGGTTATTATATTCGTTCTGGGGCTCGTAATCTGCATCTATGGCTACGAGACGGCGGTGACGAATTTCGGCAAGTACTGGGAAATGTGGCACTTCGGATGGCAGGAGGGCTCGCTGGTCTTCAAACCAAACTACATGCCCAAGACCTATCCGATGATGATCCTGCCGCTGGCTGGTGGATTGATTGCTTTTTCCGCGCTTGTTTCCGGTCTCGAAGACATATTCCGTTATCGCAACGGGACCTTCAAAGTAGCTGCCGGCGGCGCCAGCGGATAACAACGCCACTGCACTATCACTGCCGTAGTGGGCAACAAAAAAGGGGGCCGATGTGGTGGCCCCCTTTTCGCGTTCTAGTTCGTTGAGTTGTCTACAGTGCCTTGGCTGCTTTCAGCTTGGCAAGAAGGTCAGTCAAGCCTTGCTCTTTTAGAGCACGTTCAGCCATCTTTGCGTCGTATGTGCCCTTTGCGCCCTTCCAGGCCTGAACAGCACCAGCATTCCATTTGGCCTGCTCTTCTGCATTTGGCTTGTAGTATGTTTTCACGTTCTTCTTGATGTTGGCTGCACCCTTTGCAGTCCATTTACCATCAAGCGCGATCGCTGCCGGGATCGTGTCGTCCATGGCTTTCTGTAGTGCTTCCTGCGCCCACTCAGGCAGTTTTTGGAAACGCTTCTCGTGCATATAGACAACGTTCGCCCCCCAGGCACCCCCCATGATCGTGTAGTGTTTTGCCACTTCGTGGAGCTTGGCGAGATCTTGCCATGGCTGCTGGACGTACTGGCCGTTCACAACGCCGGTTTGCAAGCCTTGATAGAGCTGTGTCCAATCATAAGGAATTGGCACGCCACCCCATGCCTTGATCAACGTGAACTCAACCGGGCTCTTGGTGACACGAATCTTTATGCCCTTAAGATCTTTTGGTTCCTTGACTGGACGAATACTGTTGCCAAGTGCGCGGAAGCCACCGACTGAGAAAACGCCGAACACGCGGAACGGTGTCTCTTTGAGGGCCTGCGCATGCAGCGCCTTGCCAAACCAGCCAAGCGCCAGTTTGTTGGCGTTTTCGTCATCCTTGAAAATGAATGGCAAGTCGGTAATCGCATACGTTGCGGCGAAATTACCGAAGTTCGCGGTTGAACTGGTCGCGATGTCAACGAGGCCCTGCATGGCCTGTTCACCGCACTTTTGTTCACCACAGATTGAGCCGGACCAGTGTGGCACAACTTCCATTCGACCGCCGGAATACTCTTTCACTTTCGGGATCAGAACTTCAACGATGGCCTGACCCAATGAAACTTTCGGGTTGGCGACCGTGCCAAGTTTAAGCGTGATCTCGGCGGCCAATGCCGGTCCGCCGATCAGTGCGGTGGCAATCGCCGCCGTGGAGGCTATACGTAAATACTTTCCGAAATTCATTTCCAGCGTTCTCCCTATGTCGGACCGGCCTTGCCGCTCCGCTCTTTAGCTTCAGGTCGTGCTGAGTAGCTATCTGACGAGCTTGTTCGTCGTTCATCCAACCTTACCGATGCAAGAATGGAATGGAATTTCAGACGCGTTCGAACAGACGATAGTCCCATCGTATCTTTTGATTGAGCCACGAAGCACCGATGTAATCATTGACATCGCCTCAAAACGCTACATTGTCGCATCCGGCCCGTCAAATACGGCGTACGGTAATTACTTGAAAATGCGCGGCAATCGTTAGGTTTGAATGATGAAGTTCGGAACTTTTCATCTCATGGAGCAGCCGTTCAGCAAGACGGAAGCCCAAGTTTATCAAGAGCAGATGGCGCAGATGCGTCTCGCCGATGAGCTCGGCTTTGACTGGGTGTGGCTCACCGAGCATCATTTTTCGTCAGTGCCGCATGCACCCGATGTGCCCGGAGAATATTGCGTCAGCGCATCACCGTTTGCGATGGCCTGCGCGGTGTCACAAATCACCAAGAATGTGCGTATTGGCACCGCAATCAAAGTCCTGCCGCTTGAGCATCCATTGCGCACTGCAGAAGACGTCGCAATGGCCGACATCATGAGCAATGGGCGCATCGATTTTGGCGTCGGGCTTGGATATCGCCAGTATGAGTTCGACGGCCTCGGTGTGCCAATCGAAGAAAAGCAGGCGCGGTTTGAAGAGGCCCTGAAGATCGTGCTCGGGGTCTGGACGACGGAAGAATTCTCGTACGATGGCCAGTTTTGGAAAGTACCGCGCATGACTTTGGTCCCGCGGCCAATCCAGAAGCCGCATCCGCCCGTGTGGTACGCGACGCGCCTTGGAACACCGACTGCGATTGAGTTTGCCGCCAACAATGACTACCGCCTGCTCTGTGCCTGGGCACCACGCGCCGACCTCAAACTGACGTATGCCCGAATGGCTGAGGCGCATGCAGCGCGCGGCCGAGCAGGCGAGCCGTTTGATTTTACATGTCTGCGCCATGTGTTTGTCGGCGAGAGCGATGCGGACGCGAAAAAGCGCGGCACCGAATACATCGAGTACTATATGGAATCGACAAAGTTCTTTCGGCCGATTGGTGATCACGAACGCGACGAGATGATATTTGGCGGGCCGCAAACCTGCATTGACAAGATCACCAGCCTCGGGCGCGAAACTGGCGTGAACAATCTGATCTGCTGGATGAATTTCGGCGGTCTGCCGCAAGATATGGTCGAGGCGTCAATGCGGCTGTTTACGGATGAAGTTGTCCCGGCAGTGCAGAAAAACCTTGGCGCAAACGTGCTCGCTGTATAGTGATCTTTGCTGCCTGCAGCTTTCTCGTGCGCCATGTAATACGGACCGGCAATATAGATTGACTTCGACTCTCGCCGACGATCATGTGCAGTTATGATCGAACTCTTCGGCGTCCAGATTGCCCTCGACACACGACTGGTTGTGCTGCTCATTGCGGTGACTGTCGGCGGCATCGTGCGTGGCTTCACGGGCTTCGGCTCGGCACTGATTATCATTCCGGCACTGACGTTGGTGTTCAATCCATTGCACGCCGTGGTCATGCACTCCGTCATGGAGGTGCCAGTCATTCTCAGCCTCGCGCCAACTGCTATCAAACACGCCAACCGCCGCGTGGCGCTGCCAATGATCTTGGCGCTCCTGATCACAACACCCATCGGGGCCATCGTGCTGAGCAGTATCGACGTCAATTCCCTGAAACTGATGATTGCGTTCGCCGTACTTGGCATGGTGTGCTTGCTTGCCATTCAACGCCAGATATCCGCGATGATCGGACCGCGTGGTACAATTGCTGCAGGCGGACTTGGCGGTCTGATCCAGGGGGCCGTCGGCATCGGTGGCCCACCAATTGTTACCGCATTGATGGCTCGAGGCGATCAACCTGATACATCACGCGGCAACGTCATTGCCGTTATGTCGAGCGTGATCGCAGTTTCGCTAGTTTCCTTTGGCGCGTTGGGCCTGATCACCAAGGAGGTACTGGTCATAGGCGCTTTAGTGTCGCCGGTCTGCCTGCTTGCCACGCTTGCTGGCATGTACGCTTTCGGGAAATTCGGCGCAGCCCACCACCGCCTCGTCACGCTTGTCGTTCTGGCCCTGACAGCGCTTGAGACACTAGTCGTCGTGTCAATGAGCAGCGGTTAGCAGGCCAGGAGCTACGTCATGTCGTCTGGCGATTGGAGATGAAATGAAATGTCTTGATGCTGGGTCGCTGTGAGATTTCCTTCATCAGCGTCAGCAACGGCGTTTCCATGAGAGGATATTCAGTTTGGATCGACCCAGCCTCTTTCAAAGCGCGATATTGCGTGTCGTCATAGAAAGCAGCCAGCAGCAAATCATCATCGCTGGCAAACGAACCGCGCGTGTCACGCAATCGATCCAATGCCGCAGGCACCAGCGCACCCGGCCGTTCAGTGATCGGCTCCGCGCCACGGGTGATCTTGTCATATAGGTTCGGCTCGATGTCACCCGCGATCTCGCCGTATCCACCGCGCACATAAAGGCGCACTTCGTCAGGCACCGTATCGTAGCGCTGTTTGCCTTGATCTTGCCCCATGACGTTCAGAATTGCCATTGTCACAATGTACTGCGCAAACGGGCTGATCACGATTGGATAGCCAAGATCCATGCGAACGCGACCGGCTTCCTCAAGGATTTCTTCGAGGCGGTGCGCAATGCCGATGGTTTCCAGCTGATAGGCCAGGTTGGACACCATGCCGCCAGCGCACTGGTGGTGGAAATGAAACTCATCGTATTCGTTCGGTGTGCCGATGGGTTTGTCTTCTTTATCAGCGATATATGTCAGCCGCTCAGCCACTTCCCGGATCGGTGCGAGGTCGATATCGACGTCGTAACCGCGGCGCCGGCAATTGCTGGCGAAGAGTTCCGTTGGGCTATGCGAAACGCCGTTGGCGAGCGTCGAGGTCGCGGTATGGACCACATCGACGCCGTGCTCGACGGCCTGAAGAACGACATAAGGAGCGAGGCCGGAATTGCAGTGCGTATGGATCTGCAGCGGCAACTCGCCGATCGCCTTCTTGATGGCCGGGACGAGTGTCGCAACGCGCTCAGGGCGCAGCAATCCACTGGCATCTTTGATGAAAACGGCATCAACTCCGTGCGCGACGAGTTCCTTTGCCTTCTTGACGTAGTAGGCATCCGTGTGGACGGGACTGTATGTATAAGCCAAGCCACCAACGACGTAGAGGCCGTGCTTCTTTGCCTCTTTAATCGGAATTTCGAGATTGCGCATGTCGTTGAGCGCATCATAGGGCGTATGATAACGCATTCCATTCGCAGCAAAACGCTCGGCCGCTAGCTTCACGACGTCGTCAGCAAAGAATTCGAACGTGAACAGGCTCTGCCCGCGAGTGTGGATGATCAGCGGCGTTTTGGTGATCCACTTATTGAGGATCCGCATCCGCTCCCATGGGTCTTCGCGCAGGTAACGCACCATGACATCGAATACGGCACCACCGACCAGATCAATGGCTTCGAAACCAGCATTGTCCAAACGCGGCGCAATATCTTTCATCATCGCTGTCGTCATGCGGGTTGCCCATAGGCATTGATGGGCATCGCGCAACGTGACATCAATCAGGCGAATGGTGCGGCTCAATTATCTGCCCTCATCTGTGAAGCGTTGTAGAAAAGTGTTTTCCACCCAACGCGTATGAATCTTGCTTGCGACGAAATCAGGATCATCAATCAGCGCACGGTGAAAGGACCGGCTGGTCGCCGGCCCATCAATTTCAAACGCATCGAGCGCACTGCGGGCACGCTCCAGGGCGGATTCCCGGTCTGCGCCGTGAACGATCAACTTCGCAATCATAGAGTCATAGAACGGCTGGATGTCGATGCCCTTGTAAACAAAGCTATCGACGCGGATGCCGGCACCTTGCGGTGGGCGCCAATGGTGCACGCGCCCAGGCGATGGCCGAAAGTCATGAACGGGGTCTTCCGCGTTAATCCGAAATTCAATTGCATGTCCGCCAGGCCAATCAGATTCTTTCGGAATCGACAGCCCTTCGCCCATCGCAACACGCAGCTGCTCAATAATCAAATCATGACCTATGCACATTTCAGTGACGGGATGCTCGACTTGGATGCGCGTGTTCATCTCGATGAAAAAGAACTCTCGGCTACCCTCATCAAAAATAAACTCGACCGTACCTGCCCCTTGATATTTCACCCCAGCCGCCAGTTTTACCGCCGCCTCAAGCACTCCTGCGCGTTCCTTATCCGTCAAAACCGGCGACGGACTTTCCTCGACTAATTTTTGATGCCGGCGCTGCGTTGTGCAATCGCGTTCACCAAGATGACGGACGGTACCGTGGGCATCGCCGAATATCTGCACTTCGATATGACGGACAGCCGGGAAGTATCTTTCAAGATATACAGCAGGATTACCGAACGCCTCTCTCGCTTCCTGCGAGGCCTGATTGAAAAGCATCGAGAATTGCGATCGATCTTCGACGACGCGCATGCCGCGCCCACCACCGCCGGCGCTTGCTTTCAACAGTAATGGGAATCCGATGTCGTCGGCCGCAGCGAGAGCCTCTACTGCATCAGTGAACGTGCCTGGAGAACCAGGCACGATTGGCACCCCGAATTTCTTCGCAGCTACTCGGGCACAGGCTTTATCACCCATTTCTTGTATGTTCTCCGGTGACGGGCCAACGAATATCAGACCTTCTTTGCTGCATCGCTCTGCAAATTCTGCATTTTCGGCAAGAAAACCGTAGCCGGGGTAAACAAGCTGGCACTTGCTCTCGCGCGCAACATGAAGAAGTGCATCCATGCTCAAATAGCTTTGCCGGCTAGGCGGCGGACCAATGCAGAAGGCCTGATCAGCCAGCCAGGCGTGCGGCGCGGACTGATCAGCGGTTGAATAGACCGCGATGCTTTCAAGCCCCAAAGACCGGCAAGATCGGATTGCGCGAACGGCAATCTCTCCTCTATTTGCAATCAAAACTCGTTGGCGCATACGATCTTTCATCGAATAGAGAGGTTATGTTTTGCGGCTTGGACATGATCCAATTCAGCCGTTCCAGTCCGTGATATCACTAAGCTGGAGCGCAGTACGCATTTGTGTCAAGAGTGGCTATGCGTCTATGCTTGTGGATCGTCGAAGTATAACGCGGGGCCTGTCGCATGACGTTAACGTTCAAGGAAGTGTCTGAGATCATGAAGATCATCGACGCCTCCGATTGCGAGGAAGTGCTGCTGGAGCTGGAGGGCATCAAACTCGTGGTGCGTCGCGGCAGCAGCGAAACGACATTGGCTGCCCCATTGCCCGCCAGCATTGCATCACCACAGATTGCAGTTCCCCCCACAACCGCCCAAGTGCAATCGGCACAGCAGCCAGTATCCACAGCGTCGAACGACGTTACAACCGGCACTCAGATTCGTGCGCCAATGGTGGGCTCCTTTTACCGGCGTCCGTCTCCTGATCAGCCTTCGTTCGTTGAAATTGGCACGCACGTCAATGTCGGCGATCCGCTGTGTCTGATCGAAGTGATGAAGCTTTACACGACCATTACGGCGACCATCGCCGGTACGATCAAGCATCTTGCAGTCGAGGATACCCAGCTTGTCGAGTTTGATCAGTTGTTGT
Source organism: uncultured Hyphomicrobiaceae bacterium (assembly GCA_905480435.1). Classification (GTDB taxonomy): domain Bacteria; phylum Pseudomonadota; class Alphaproteobacteria; order Rhizobiales; family Hyphomicrobiaceae; genus CAJQQK01. The sequence goes on from CAJQQK010000149.1 coordinate 12,259, forward strand.
TCGTGATTGAACCGGATTAAAGTTGTGCTTGCGAGCAATCGGCGACTGCGAAGACACCAAAGTGATTCGGTGCATCTGATGATGCAAAATGGATCGATGACGACGGAAAAACTACTGACAAACAGGAATGCCAGGCGATGACAACTCCTCTCATAATTACGACGGCCATTACTGGCGCTATTCCACGCAAGGTGGACAATCCAGCAGTCCCGGTCACACCGTCGGAGCAAATTGAGTCGACGCACGAAGCGTTTGAAGCCGGCTCCGCACTGGTTCATGTCCATGTCCGCGACAACCAAGAAAACCCGTCATCTGATCCGGAGCTGTTCAGGCAAGTCAAAGAAGGCGTCGAAAAACACTGCCCGGGGATGATCATTCAACTCTCAACCGGCGGACGCGGGCGCGAGCCAACGGAACGCGGCGCTATGCTTCACCTCAGCCCCGACATGGCGTCACTTGCCACAGGATCGGTCAACTTTCCCAAACAAATCTATGAGAACCCCCCCGAGTTCATCGATGCGCTCGTAGCCGATATGGACAAGTATGGCGTCAAACCTGAAATCGAAGTTTTCGATGCGGCAATGCTCTACAATGCCGTGAACTATGCCAAGCGCGGGCAAATTGGATCGCCGTTACACGTTCAGTTTGTTCTCGGCATTACCAATGCTCTACCCGCTCGCCGGCCGCTTCTAGAGTTTCTGGTGAGCGAACTCAGAGAACTGATGCCGGACGCGACATGGTCGGCACTTGGCACCAGCCGCTTTCAATTCGAGGTCAACAAGTGGTGCATGGAACTTGGCGGTCATACACGAACCGGCTTCGAAGACAACTTGAAGATCGGCAAGGACCGCCTGGCATCGAGCAACGCGGAGCTTGTCAAGCTCGTCGTGGACGCAGCGCCAGAATACAACCGCAGCATTGCCGGACCAGCTGAAGCGCGAGCAATCCTGGGATTGCGCCCAATCGCTGCTTGACGCCCACAAGATTGAACCGCCTTCGGGTATGCTCATCTATCAACCGGTCGCGGAGCATATTCAGCCGCGACCGGTTGATAGATCAACGAGATTCAGAAAATTCTCCAGTGCGCAGCCTTTCAGACTTGCGTTTTGGATGATCTATTTTGTAATCCGTCTCGAAACGCTCTTCGTGCCAACAATTATTTCTTCTGCAAACTTACTTGAATTGACAACCAATGCACTAATTCGCATTCGTGGAATTTTTATTCACATCTATAAAATTTACAAATACTAAACCAAGACAATATAGTACGTGTTCTGGTCTGGACAAGATCCACGCGATCACAAGGCATGACGCCTTGCACAGCAACTGTGCTTCATCCGTAAGCGATCAAGGAACGGCTTCTGTCTAGAAGTTTCGTATCGTGCCATTTTTTCGGCATGGATGATCGGGAACTCACAGACACACAACGCATCTGGCTGACACATGTCGAGGCTTGCGCAGCTAATGGCGGACCGACCTGATCAGGCAATGCCACGACTACAAGCTTTTCCGATCGGCGCACCATCGCATGATCGGCGTACGCGCATTGAGCTTGCCAATGGTATCAGCATTGAAGCCCCACACGACATTGACGGCGATGCCTTG
>CAJQQK010000150.1 GCA_905480435.1 uncultured Hyphomicrobiaceae bacterium
GTAAGGAATTGATGGCCCACATCGACGCCTTCATCAAAGCCTATAATGTTGACGCCAAGCCGTTCGCGTGGACCAAATCCGAGGTTCACCAAAAACGAATGAAACCCGGTTTCGCGGATCAGTGATTCTGGGTACTAGCACATCCTCGCCATGTTCACTGCCAAACCGTGGTGCCGATGATGGAAGCCGTCAGCAAGGTCGTCAGAAAGCCGATAATTAGTGCGCGCGGGGCCAGTTCGACGATCTCAACTCGCCGTTCCGGGCACAGCACCGAGAGACCACCGATCAGAATGCCAAGCGAGCCGAGGTTGGCAAAGCCGCACAGCGCATACGTGAGCAGAAGCTTGGAGCGCTCCGACAAGGCACCGGCTGGCACTTTCAGCAAATCCAAATAGGCAAGGAACTCGTTCAGAACGACTTTCTGCCCGATCAGTCCGCCCGCGACGACGGTCTCGGAGAGAGGTATGCCGATGATGTAGGCGAATGGCACGCACAGGTAGCCAAGGATCAGCTGCAGAGTGATCTTGCTGCCGCCAATGTCGCCAAACAGTCCGAGGATCGAGTTAACCAGAGCGACCAGTGACACCATCACGATCAATGTCGCGGCAACAGCAGCCACCAGCTGCAGACCATCGAACGTGCCTTTGGCAATCGCGTCCATGCTGCTGGCCGGTGCGTCTTCAATGGCGATGTCCGCGGTGCTCGGTCCATCGGAAAAGCCATCCGGTACGGCAAGGCGGGCAAGCACCAGAGCACCCGGCACGTTGATGACAGAAGCGACGATCAAGTGACCGGCAGCGCCGGGCACAACGGATGATAGAATGCTCGCGTAAAGCGCCATCACAGTGCCGGCAACGGTTGCCATGCCGACGGCCATGGTAGCGAACAGCGCCCCGCGTGGCATGTCTTTCAGGTAGGGCTTGATCAGCAGCGGCGCCTCGATCATGCCAAGAATAATACTGGCCGCAGCAGACGTCGCAAGCGGGCCACTCGTACCGAATGCGCGCTGTAACGCCCACGCGGCCGCTTGAACCACGCGTTGCAGGATGCCCCAGTAATACAAGAGGCGAACAAGCGCGCTAAGCACCAGCATCAACGGTAATATACGGAAGGCAAGAATGAATGAGGCCCCCGGCTGCTCGGCTTTAAATGGGGCCGGTCCGCCGGCGAGATAGCCAAACACCATCGTCGCACCTTGATCGGTGGCGGCCTGCAGTGCCAGCACGCCGTTGGCGAGCAGTTCGAACAGAGTTCGCGTCCATGGCATATAGAGCAGCAGCCCGACCAACAGGAATTGGAAAGCAATGCCGCCTAGAACAAATCTGGCGCCCGCTGCGCTGCGCATCGCAGCCCTATTCTCGGAGATCGCCCAGGCCAGAAACGGAATGATGACGATACCAAGGACGCTTTGCAGCGGCAGTGCGTATTGTTCCACGGATTAAGCCCCCCAACCACGACTACGAACCATTATTTGTGACGATGAGGCCGCTGTCTGCCAAAATTAAACGCTGTTGATAAGTTATAGGGCCCATGCATGCGATCCGGCCGGTTTGCGCTAGAGCGTTATGTGTTGAATTGAACGCAGTACATCATGCTCCGATTGGAGCCTATTCCTGATGCGCATAGCAACCGTGGCGAGGGTACCTTGAATACTCGAAATCCCCACGATCTGAACCAGATCAGGCCAAGCGCCGAATTGCACCATCCGGCAGGCGCACAGCCAACCGGGCGCAGACAGCCCGCTTCTGGTCGCCGTCGCCGGAAACGCAGGCCGCCGCCGCGCAAAGGCTGGTCGTTGTTTGGCAAACTGGCAGCGGTGCTGGGCGTCTTGGTACTACTGATTGGTGTCGGCATAGCGGGATTATTGGCCTTTGTGTCGCCAGCCGAGCTGGTTCGCGCGGAAATGATTCGCCAGGTTAAAGCCAACACTGGCCGTGAGTTGCGGATCAACGGTGGCGCGCATTTCATATTTTACCCAAGTATCGGTGTGTCACTTGGGAATGTGGAGCTTTCGGGCCCTCCCGGGATGGCGGCCGGGCCGATGCTGACCGCAAACGAAATCAACCTCAGCGTGGCCTTGATGCCGCTTCTCAGTAAGGAAGTGCATATCGAGCACGTCGGTTTGGTACGTCCCGTGATTGATCTTCACGTCGATGCTCAAGGTCGCCAAAGCTGGCAGTTCGCCGCCGCGAAGTCGGAACAGCGTGTGCGTGTTGCAGGGCTTGGCGCAACGGGCATTGTAACCACTGGTTCCGGCATTGTAACCGATGCTTTGCCTTCAGGGCATAGTGGAATTGAACTCGCAGCATTGCCGGCCGCGGCTGGTGTCGGAGGCAACTTCCTGGAAAAGCTTGAGCTACGTTCGATCAAGCTGACCAAAGCCGTGATCCGTTATCGCGACGATCGCTCGGGGACGCTGGAACAATTGCAGGATCTTGACTTGCAACTGACCGGCAGACGCATCTCCGACCCGATGAAGGCAACCGGAGCGGTTGTCTGGCAGAGTGAACGGCTTAAATTCGATGCCACGCTTGATACGCTCTCGCAGCTGATTGCGAACCGTGCCGCCAAGGCACGGCTAACTCTGTCAGGTCGTCCATTGTCTGCCGGCTTCGATGGCACCGTGAAGCTTGGCAATGCGATTGAAGTGTCCGGTCAGACGCGATTGAGCGGTAACTCGCTGGCAAGCACGGCGCGCTGGGTCGGCATGGTGTTCCCGAACGCAGCGCCACTTGGCGGTTTCGAGGTCTCGGGGCGGTTGGTTGCAAGTCCAAAATCCGTAGCGCTGAATGATGCCAATCTCAGCCTCGGAAAGACCAGGGCAACCGGCGTTGTGGTTGTCGCGATGCGCCCAAAACGACCATATATCAGCACTGATCTTAAGGTGTCCGAACTCGATATTGACCGTTTGTCTGCTGGATTTTCCGGGGCGCGTGCGGCTCCACGGGCAAAATACAGTCCGCCGAAAAGCCAAGGCGCAACGCAACCGAAGCCGATCAAGCCGAAGTCTATTGAGGAGCTTCTAAGGCGGTCGAATCTGCCGGGAGAAGGTACTGGCCGAGGGGCGGGGCAAGGTGCCGGCCGATTTGCACCGCAGGTGCGTGGCTACACGAACCGAAATGAATGGAGTTCTGAGCGTATCGACGTATCGGCTCTCGGCGCGGTTGATGCAAAGGCACGGCTGCGGATTGCAGGCCTGAAAGTTGCCGGTTTGAAGATTGGCACGACGGTGTTGCGTCTGGCGTTGGTCAATCAATCTGCGCGTGTCGACATTGACTATATCAAGCTATATGGCGGCGGCGGTAAGGGCGTGATTACTGCCCGGCCAGGCCAAAGCGGCATTGGTATAAGCGCCAATCTGCGCGTTGATGGGGTTGCCGCACGTGCTCTCCTCAAAGACGCCGCGGGCTTCGATCGTCTTGATGGCCGCGGCAAGCTCGAAGTCGTTGTCAGTGGCGCCGGCGATAGCCAGAAGGCCATTGCAAACAGTCTTGGTGGGAATGCGAGCTTTTCATTCCAGGATGGCGCTATCGTGGGCTGGAACCTTGCGAAAATTATTCGCGGCGTGCAGCGCGGGCAGTTCTCTAATTTCGACGCTGCTGCTAGCGAGAAAACCGATTTCAGCGAACTCGCCGCATCCTTCAAGATTACGAGCGGCGTCGCAAATACCAACGATCTGCGCATGACATCGCCGCTGCTGCGCCTAGCAGGCGCGGGCTACGTTGGTATCGGTGCACGTAATCTCAATATGGGGCTGCGACCAAAGCTGGTCTCGTCACTGCAAGGCCAAGGCGCCAGCGGTGGCACCGGACTGGAAATCCCAATCAAGTTGAAGGGGCCGTGGCATGCCCCCCGTGTCGAGCCGGATGTGGCGGGCCTGACGAAAGACCCTAGTCAACTGTTGGATCAGGCGCGCAAAATCGGCAAGCAGTTCAAAGGTAAGAGCGTCGGCGACATTGTGCGTGGCGTTCTTGGCAAAGGTGATGGTGATCAACCAGCTGGCGGTACCAAGCCTAAGGATCTGCTAAAACAGCTTTTTCGCTAAGTATTAAGCAAGCATCAAACTGACATGTGGCACTGCCTGGGGACGCTTGTCGCATTCGCGCCGTATTTGTCCGGCCAACGAAAACCTTTTTATAACTGGTAGTTACCACGCTGTGTTTTGCAATATTGTTCCTGGCCGGGAGAAAATTTACCTTTAATTACGGTGCTTCGGATATTTCTTTCTCCGGTCTGCGGGCGGATTTTTGCTTGCGTTACGCCTCAAATGACATCATATCCGTGGTCTCCGTTCGACACCCTGCCCTAAAGGTAAGGACCTCTCAGGTATTTCGATGCCTCCTAGGCCCCAAAGGTAAGAGCGAGCGGGTCACTCTATCTGCTGGTTGGGGAGGGTCTAATGGCCTATGAAGACACCCTCTTCCAATTGGGGATGGACTTGACTCGTTCAAGCACCGCCCAAAAGGAAGAATTTGATGGAACTACTCGCGTAGTTCGTGACGAAACAGCTCACGAGGAAGACCGTCAGGACTTCTTCATCGAGCGTGATGGCGTACGCTATGCTGGTAACCATCTGATTATCGATCTATTCGGGGCCAAGCGCCTTGATGAAATCGATCACGTCGAAAGCACCTTGAAACGTTGCGTGGAAAAAGCAGGCGCCAGTTTGCTGCACATCCATTTGCATCACTTCACGCCCAATGGTGGCGTGTCGGGGGTCGCTGTACTTTCCGAGAGTCACATCTCAATCCACAGCTGGCCGGAAGCGGACTATGCGGCACTTGACGTGTTCATGTGCGGCGATGCCCGGCCGGAGCTTTGCGTGGAAGTTCTGCGCGAAGCGTTTGAAGCGCGGGAGGTTGTCGTCAAGACGCACCAGCGCGGAGAAGAGCTTGACTTGATGTCTTGGCAGATGGCGGCGAAACCGTCCAAAACCGACGATGCCGACCAGGAAGCTGCCGCCAAGGCTGCGTAAGCGCGACCTGAACATGCGGTTGGCGGCCAAGTCTAGTCAGGCATGGCACATCAAAAGCGATTTCGCGCGGATCCTCCAAATGAGGGTGCGCGCGAAATCCTTTCTGCAATCATCTATGCAACACATTGAATAAATGGAGATTTCGCTGCCATGGAACGATGGATCGCGGAAACCTTTTACGGCGACTGGCAGCCCTCGATGCGCGTCGAGAAGGTGCTGCACGAGGTCAAGACCGAGCATCAGCACCTCGTCATATTCGAGAACAAAACCTGGGGGACGGTGCTGATACTCGACGGCATCTTCCAGCTAACGACACGCGATGAGTTCATCTATCACGAGATGATGGCTCATGTGCCGTTAATGGCTATGGAGCGGCCAAAGAGCGTGTTGATCATCGGTGGCGGTGACGGTGGCATTCTGCGTGAGGTTCTGAAACACCCGAGCATCCGCCAGGCAACGCTCGTCGAGATCGATCAGGAAGTGATCGACACATCGGTGAAGTATTTCCCCAAGGTTGGTGCCAAGGCCTTCAAAGATCCGCGCGCCAACGTTGTGATCACCGACGGGCTCGACTTCGTTGTCACGTGCGAAGAGCGCTTCGACGCAGTAATCGTCGATTCGTCCGAGCCGGTGGGCCCAAGCGCCGTGCTGCACACCAAGCGGTTCTTCGCGGATTGCCAGAAACTGCTCACCCCCGGCGGCGTCTTTATTACTCAGAACGGCGTGCCGTTTCAGCATCCTGGGCATCTCGCAAAGACCACCCAGGCGCTTGCCGGTCTGCATAAGTACGTCAGCCCGTATGTCTGCACGCAGCCTTGCTACTTCGGTGGTGAATTCGCGCTCAACTGGGCATCCGACGATGCTGGACATTTATCCGTTGACGCGGCGGCGCTCGCAAGGCGTGCCAAGTCCCGCAAGATCGAAACACGATATTGGACGCCAGGCGTGCACAAAGGCGCCTTCGCACTGCCGCAGTTCATGCAGGATGTTGTCGACAAAGCAGTGGCAAAGGGCCGTAAAAAGCCAACAACCAAGAAGCGCGCCTGAGCACAGATCTCGCGATGTCTGTGTGCGGTCGCTGCCAGTAGCGGATGCGTTGTTGGGTTGTACAACTCGAACCGAATTCACAGAGCGTGGCAATATTTAGGAATGCTGTGAAATTGATCACTTTTCCGACCTGTCAGCCGTTCACATTGTATTGAGTAGACGCGAGTAGGATTGATTTCCAATTGTGCGACGCAACATATAGTTTCCAGTGAGTAGCTTTAAAAAGCGGATGAGAAGATCTGAGGTTCGCCCATGCAAACTGAAAAGAATATAGCCACCGATCATCGATTGCGTTTCTCCTTGAGGAATGACGTCAACGGCCTTTGGGTGGTACTTGCTGTGTTGGTTGCTCTGATGTTGCTGCCAGGCCCGAGCGAGGCTGAATTTCAGGCACGCGATATCAAAATGAACGACATCGTCGTGGTTGATGATCTGAAATCAAAGAATTAGAGCCATTCTGACTGAAATGGGCGTGGTGCCAGCGGCCGGCCTTCCTGCACTATGCAGCCCGCTTATGCTGCTCGCTTAATGCCCGGCCAAACTCCTGAAAAAGTGCTCTATTGATAGGGTTGGTCTGTGGGTCGTATTCGGCGTGCCATTGAACGCCGAGCGCAAAACCTGGTGCATCTGCAATGCGGATCGCCTCAATCGTACCATCCTCGGCGACGCCTTCGACGACAACACGCTTGCCTGGTTCAAGAATACCTTGCCCGTGCAAGGAGTTAACACGAATTTTATCTTTACCCATGATTCGAGCAAACGTGCCGTCCGGGACCAGTGCAACGTCGTGCCGATCAGCAAATACAATATTATGATCTGGATGCGGCTCGCCATTCGCCAGGCGCGGCATCCGATGGTTCATGCGACCTGGAATTTCGCGAATTTCGGGATGCAGTGAGCTGCCGAACGCAACCACCATCTCCTGGAAACCGCGACACACGCCAAACACTGGAACGCCACGCTCGATACAGGCTTCCGTCAGCGCCAAGGCTACAGCATCACGATCTTCATCGTAAGGCTCGTGGGCCTCGCAAGGCTCCGTATTGAACCGTGTTGGATGGACATTCGCCCGTGCGCCAGTCAGTAGGATACCGTCAACGGCATCAAGCAGAGCACCAATGTCCGTAATTCCCGGGTCGCCGGCAAACATCAGCGGCAAGGCGCCTGCAACATCGGCAATGGCGCTTAGATTCTTCGTGCCGCAAGCCTGGATTCCAAAACGGCCATCGACCATGCGCGAATTACCAATCACACCGACAACTGGTTTTCTCATGGTCTAAGGTTCTCCTCGAATCGTGTGTCTGCGGATATTAGGCGCGGAGATCGGAAAATGCATCTTCTAACCGGGTGAGGGCTTCCTGGAGGATAGGCCGAGGCGTCGCAAAGTTAAATCTTAACCAGTTGGACCCGCCTGGTCCGAACTGCTGGCCGGGGCTCGCGAAGATTTTTGCACGATCCTTGACCCGAGCTGCCACGTCTTCGGGCGTAAGACCTGTGCCCGTAAAATCAACCCATCCGAGATAGGTGCCGTCCATGCGCATCGATTTTGCACCAGGAGCTGCCGCTTCGATGCGGCGGTCCAACATATCGCGGTTGCCTTCCAGGTAGGGCAGCAACTCATCAAGCCACGCCTCTCCGGTCCGCCAGGAAGCCTCGGTCGCCACCATCCCGAAACCATTGTAGGAACCAAGACCGCTGGCTGCGATCCGGCCATCGAGCTTGGCCTTCAGTTCTGGGTTTGACGTGACGCAGGCGCCGATGTGCGCACCTGCGATATTAAATGTCTTTGTTGCTGCAACACAGGTGATCAGACGATCGGCAACGTCAGGCGCGGCCGTAATTGTCGGCGTGTGCTTGGCACCAGAATAGACCAGATCGCAATGGATCTCATCAGACACCAGGATCAGATCATGTTCTTGGCAAAACTGCGCAAGCTCCCGGATTTCTTCAGGCGACCAGGCTGTGCCGCCCGGATTATGCGGACTGCAAAAGAACACGATCTTGGATTTCGGCGTCAATTGGCTTTTCAGCGCTTCAAGGTCCATCGCATAGCGGCCGTTCGACTGAACCAGCTCGGCATCCAGGATCACCCGGCCATTAGCCAGAATGATTTTGCGGAAGGCGTGATATGCTGGCGGAAACACGACAACTTCGTCGCCAGGCTCGGTGACAGCTTGCAGGATGAGACCAAGGCCGGACACGATCCCCGGCGTTGGGCTGACCCAGGCAGGGTCAAATGTCACGTCATGGCGGCGCACATACCAGTCACACAATGCTTCGGCCCAGGTGCCCGTATCAGCGTAGTAGCCGTGCGTACCGCGCTCGATTTCCACCTTGAGAGCTTCCGTAACGCCCGGAGGCGCTGCAAAGTCCATGTCGGCGACCCACATGGCAATACCGTCTTTGGCGTCGATGCCAGACAGCTTTGTCATGTTGTCCCACTTCGAAGCATGGGTCCCACGGCGCTCAATAACGCGGTCGAAATCAAACATCAGGCGAGTATCTCCAGCAGCAAAGCGAGGGGACGTGCGAACAGTCCCCGATGAATGGACCGCCGCATTCATGCGATTGCCGGCCTTCCCGGTCAAGCGCCGCAACAGCGCAGTATTCGGATAAATGAGAGGCGGTAGCCTTTACAGCCGGTCCCACTATCGGTTTCACTTGGCAACAATCAGTCGGTGAATGACAGCAGATCACAATCACACAAGGAAAGTATCATGGCAGGCATGCTCGAAGGAAAGGCAACACTTATTACCGGCGGTGGACGCGGGATTGGTCGCGCGGCCGCGCTGCTGTTCGCGAAAGAAGGTGCCAGCGTTGCTGTATCGGATCTGCAGGCAGATAGCGTCGCGGAAACCGTTGAGCTAATCAACAAGGCTGGAGGACAGGCGATCTCCATAGTGGGCGACGTCACGGATCCGGCAGCTGTCGACAGCATGGTGCAATCGACACTCAAGGCTTTCAACCGCCTCGACTGCGCCTTTAACAATGCCGGAATTGCGGGATATCAGGTTGATGCTGCCGGCAAGAAGACGGCTGATTGGTCCGAAGAGGCGTTCGATCGGATGATTGCAGTCAACCTCAAAGGCGTCTGGCTATCGATGCGCGCTGAGATCAAGCATATGGAAGCAAACGGCGGCGGTGCGATCGTCAACACGGCATCAATTGCGGGTCTCATCGGGATACCCACCTCGTCCGCTTACACGGCTGCCAAGCATGGTGTCGTTGGCCTCACCAAAACGGCAGGTATCGAGTATGCGAAGCAGAACATTCGCGTCAACTCGGTTTGCCCCGGCTATGTTCAGACGGACATGACCAAGACGGCAATGGAGCTGCGCGGCGATGAAATTCTGTCAACCACGCCGTTCCGGCGCATGGGCCAACCGGAGGAGATCGCGGAGATGGTCTGCTGGCTATGCAGTGACCGCTCGAGCTATGTCACCGGCGCCAACTACAACGTCGACGGCGGCTACGTAGCGAATTAGACGCCTCGTGCGTTACGATCGGCAAGTTGAGCTGAGCAAAGATGTGCCAGGCATGCTGCTGGTTCGTACCGATACGCTGCCCCTCACCCTAACCCTCTCCCCGTGAAGAACGGGGTGAGGGGCAGACGCACGTCGTAGCCGTAGCGGACGCTCGCTCAATCGGTGTCGTCCAGTTTGAGCATCTCACCAATCACCGACCTAATTCAGCATCTCCCTATGATCTGCTACGCTACGATCGCAGAGATCGATCAGAAACAAGCCCCAGGAGGAAGTGATGGATGGAGCTGTGCAAACGGTAAATTGTGATGACGGCACCACGATGCAGGTGCGCCGTCTGTCGGATGTGATGGGCGCAGAGGTAACCGGCGTTGATCTCTCGAAGCCGCTCACGCCAGCGCTGAAAAATGCCATCATGGCGGCATTTCTTGAGCATCATTTGCTCGCCTTCCGAGGCCAAGATCTGAGCCCCGAAGCACAACACGCATTCACAAAGCATTTCGGTGACATCGAAGGGCACGTCGCGCGTTTACCCGATGGTGAGAAGCTGCCGCTCGTTCACGTTGTCAACAATCTCGGGCCAGACGGCAAGCCGACTGCACAGCCGCACTCAACCGGAAATTATTTCTGGCACACCGACAAATCGTATCACGACGTGCCATCGCTCGCGACGCTACTGCATGCGCTGGAACTACCGCCAAAAGGGGGCGATACCCTGTTCTGCAATACCTATCGCGCGTACGAGTCACTCTCGGATGCGCGCAAAACGCAACTGGCCAATCTGCGTGCGGTACATAGTTGGGAAGCAAGCCGGCGCAACACCGGCAATCAACCGGCGTCGGAACAACAAAAGCGCGAGCGGCCACCGGTCAGCCATCCCGTCGTGCGCACACATCCGGATACGGGCCGCAAGCTGCTCTACATTGGCATTCATACGTCACACATTGAAGGGATGCCTGAGGCAGACGGCAAGGCGTTGCTTGACGAATTGCTGGAGCATGCCGCCCAGGACGCGCACGTTTACCGTCATGAATGGCATGAGGGCGATCTGTGCATGTGGGACAACCGCTGCCTGCTTCACCGCGCTGACGACAATTATGACATGGGCCAGCATCGCCGCGTTCTCCACCGCACAGTGGTGCGTGGCACGGTCCCTTACTAACGAAACAAGGCATACAATCTCATGAAACTTTATCACGCCCCGGGCACGCGTTCAGTTCGCATCGTCTGGCTGCTCGAAGAGCTCGGACTGCCGTATGAATTGGAACTCCATAAGCTCGGTGATCCCCGAATGCGTTCGCCGGAATACCTGAAGGTGCACCCGATGGGGCGGGTGCCGACGCTTGAAGATGGTGATGTCACGATTTTCGAGTCGACAGCGATTGTGCAGTACTTGATCGCCAAGCGTAGCGATGGCCGCATGGCGCCCGGCGTGGCCTCACCGCATTTCGCCACCTACCTGCAGTGGCTGCATTACGCTGAAGGCATTATCATGCCGCCGGTCAACACCATCGTCGTTGAAACCATTCTGCTGCCGCCGGAACGTATGAACCAGGTCAACGTCGATCGCGCCAAGAAGCTACTTGGGCGGATGCTGACAGCCGTAGATGCCCACATGGAAGGCCGCGAGTTTATCGCAGGTGATTTTTCCGGTGCTGACATCATGACCGGCCATGCCTGCACAGTTGCCACTCGGCGTCTTGGTACAGATATTTCGGGGATGGCGAATGTGGCGGCTTACGTCGATCGGTTGAATGCGCGACCTGCTTTTGAGAAGGCTTGGGCCACCGGCGCCTGATTGGAGATACTAACAATGAAGCTCTACGATTTCACGCTTGCACCGAACCCACGCCGCGTCCGTATGTTCCTTGCCGAGAAGGGCATTGAAATGCCACCGACGGAGCAGATCAACACGCGTGAAGCGGGCCAGTTCAGTGCGGAGTTCCAGAAGGTAAATCCGCGTGGCACGGTACCAGCTCTGGTGCTGGATGACGGTACGCTGCTGACCGAGAGCATCTCGATCTGCCGTTACTTCGAAGAGCTGCATCCGGAGCCCTCGTTGTTTGGTCGTGATGCCAAGGAAAACGCCGTTATCGACATGTGGAATCGCCGGGTTGAGATCGAGTGCTACGCGCCAGCTGCCGACGTGGTGCGCAACTCGCTCGAAATATTCAAAGATCGTGCGATTCCGGGAATGCCCAACGGCGTGCCCCAGATCGCGGCTTTGGCCGAGCGCGGCCGAGCCAGTGTCGCGCGTTTTGTTGGTCGGCTTGATCAACAGCTGGCCGACAACCAGTTCATCGCGGGAGATTACCTGTCGATCGCGGATCAGACGGCGTTCATTACGTTTGACTTCGCCAAGCGTGGTGAACTTGAAGTGCCGGCAGACGCGAAGAATATAGCGCGCTGGCAAAGCGAAATGGCAGCCCGTCCAAGTGCGTCGGCATAGAGTTGCCAATTCGCCGCCGCCTCATTGCATCAATTCGTACTAACGCTAAGTTGTCTGGCGCAACGGGTCTGACAGATACACACTCCGCCCTTGCACGTTTGGCATGGATACCTCACCTCGCTGTCCGGTTTGAAGATGCCGGCTGCCGGGTGCCTGGATATCGAGACGGGCCTGGCGACTATTGCGTAACGTCGGATTATTACAATGGACGGAGCTGCGTATGTATGTGCGTTTGTCGATATTAGCGGGCCTGATGGCTACCATGATGCCGCTGCCAGCAGTGGCTTGTGGACCGGATTCCGATTGTCGGATTGGCGATCGACATTACCGCATCCGCATGCCGGCGGGCCACGATGGCAAGACGCCAATAGGCGCGATTGTTTTTGCACACGGTTATACCGGTAACGCGCGCGCCGCCGTGCAAAGCAAAGGCTTCGCTGCGATGGCCCGCAAAATGAACATGGCGATCATCTCGACCAAGTCGGCGGGCAAAGGCTGGACACTGCCTGGATCACCCAAGCACGGTAAAGTCGCCGGCACGGACGAATTAGCCTACTTCGACCGCGTGCTCGATGATGCCGCCAAACGATTTCCAATTGACCGCAAGCGGCTGCTCGCATCCGGGTTTTCCGCTGGTGGCATGATGGTGTGGAACCTCGCCTGTCATCGTAGTCAGAAATTCGCAGGTTTCGTGCCAATTGCGGGTACGTTCTGGGCACCCATTCCGGAAACCTGTACGACACCACCGGCAAGCGTCGTTCACGTCCATGGCATTGCCGACAAGACCGTGCCCCTCAAAGGCCGGCCCATACGCGAGACGCATCAAGGTGACGTTGCACGCGTAATTAATATGTATACAGCTTACGGCAAATTCGGCACGCCATCAATAAAAACACCGCGCGGGCTTCGTTGCAAAGAGAGCCGCAATTCAGCAGGAAGTATCCTCAGTATCTGCATCTATTCTGGCGGACACTCATTTTATATCCGCCACATCAGGCAGGCTTGGGACATGCTGGTCAGGGCTGGGAAGTTTTAGGCTTTGTTGCAGGTGTTGGTGGTTGGGCGGGCGACGCGTCCTCAAGCTCGGCAATCCGTTTGTCGAGATCTTCGAGAAAGTCGATCACCAGAACACGGTCTTTTTCGAGCTCACCATTGAGTTTGTCGAATTTTTCAGTTGAAGATTTTTGTGTAACTTCAAGTTTTGATAACCGCTGTGTTAGCGCTGACGGGCTGGCGCTGACAGATTGCCGCTGCGCTGGCTCAAGCTGTTTCAGGCGGGCTTCCAGTTTTGCCAGGCGGTCGCCGATTTGCTTTTGGTCGGCTTGCGAATTATCCGGTGAAGAGCCAGCATTTTTCTGGGCGAGTTGCTCAACCTTTTGCAACAAACTGGAGAGCTGTTCGGTGAGATTCGCCATGTCCTGTGCGGTATTGCTGCCAGATTTGCTTGGCTCATTAGCACGCAGTGCGGCTTCCAAATCAGCAACGCGCGATGTCACGTCACTCAAGGCAGCGGCTTGATAAGCAACGGCGGGAGGCGATCCTGTTGGCTGGCTCGCAATTTTTTGATTCAATGTCCCAACACGTCGCTTCAGTTTGTGTAATTGGGATTGAATGCCAGACAACGCTCGTGCTTGGGATCGGGCCCGAGACTGCGCTTGCGCCCGCGACGCTTCTGCCGACGGTCCCTGGTCAAGAGAGCCACTCGCGCAGCCAGCTAGCGGCGGCGCCACAACAATGCTGATGATCGCTATATTCTTCATGCCTGAGATTTAGATCGAGTCGGGCATAGGCCAAATCGATCAGCAAGCGTTTTGAACTGGAAACTGCGTGGTCCACATAGGCGCACTTGACAGGATAACAGACTCAGGCTCGCAGCGAATGTTGAATTCAGTGCGTTCTAAACAACCGCATCTGAAATCGTTTGCGGAACCGGACGAGATCCCTGGAATGAGGGGCGCGTTTCCATGCGGTCGCTGTGGTCAAGGAGCGTTGGATACGACGCGCGCCAGTCGAACTCCGGCCAGCGTACGGCGAGATAACTGACCGCGGTGGCGGCCGCGAGATCAGCCAGGGTGAACGCATCGCCGATAAAGTACTGCCGATCGCCAAGCAGGCGTTGCATCTCGGTGAGGCCGCCATCGATTTTGCGCTGTTGCCGCGCAAGCCATGTTGCGCTTTGCAGAGGCTCTTCCCGGTGCCGCTCAAAGAACGAGAGCACGAACGCATCGCAGACGCCATCGCACAGAACTTCCAAGCGTTTCGCCAGCAACCAACCGTCCTGGTCGGCGGGCACAAGTGGCGGCTCAGGATGCGCGCGCTCCAGATACTCCATAATGAGATAGGATTCGTAAACTGGATCACCGTGCTCGCGGATCAGAATGGGAAGCTTTTCGAGCGGGTTGAAATCCGGCGTGCGGGTTGTCTGATCCCACGGCACCTCAGTGATGAGTTCGAATGGTATGCCTTTTTCGGCAAGAGCGATGCGTACTTTGCGAGCATAAGGGCTGGGCGTCGCGCTGATGATTTTGTAAATTGAGTTACTCACGGCTGTTCCTTACATTGATCTAACCATTCAAGCCACCGGGGCCGCCTGGGCCAGGTAACGCTTCTTCAACGGTGATCTACAGCATGTCGCGTTATAAGGGACTCACAATGCGCCCAAAAACGCCCAATTTTCGGGCGATTTAAGGCTCCTATCAAACGCGACGTGCTCTGGAATAAATCTCAAAATACTTATCCCCGCTCATCACCACACCTCTACACTCTTGTCATCCCGCCCATTCAGGGGCCGCTCGCCGGAGGCGTCCACGAACGGGGACGGGCTGTAGGTTGCGCGTTGGCACACGCATGCTGGCGTTAACAGTAACGCTCCCCGCTCGCACCTGGGTGAAAATCCCAGGCAGCCGTACTTTAATGCTGGGTGGTTCTGCGAAAAATCCTACGCGGGGCGGCGGTGTGCTGCTCAAAAACTTATTACTCAGACGCGGCTCACCAATGCCCCGCGCCCCTGAACTTGATCGCCCCAAAACACCGATGACCCTGTCATGCGGTGCCCTCGCCACGTTCAACCCAACTGGCAATCCAACCGGTCCTCCATATGCAAGCACGATCAGCAACGGCTACAGCCGCAGGATGCCGGCAGCGTTTTCGCTGAGCACTTGGCGGCGAACCTGTTTGTCGAGCATCAGCAGACTTTTGCCGGGCATGTCGTTGTCCCAATGTGGGTAGTCGGTTGAGAACACCAGATGTTCCGGACCAAGCATGTCGATCAGCGCTTTGAGGTGCGCGGGGTTCTCCGGTTCATCAAGCGGCTGCGTTGAAAAACGGACGCGCTCTGACACGTATTCGCGCGGTGGCCGTTTCACCCACGGCACGTCGTAGCGCAGGCTCTCCCATGTCCGATTGATGCGCCACATCAGCGGCAGCGCCCATGCGAAGCTGTATTCGATGAACATGAACTTAAGTGTCGGGAATTTCTCGAACACGCCGGAAAAGCAAAGCGATGCCAGGTTCGCTTCGCCAATCTGCGAGAGCGATACATAGCGCTCAGGATAATTCTCCGGAAACCCACCAGCTTGGTTTGGGGCGCCCTGGAAAACACTGTCGGTGCCGGTCACATGCAACAAGATCGGCAGGTTGTGATTGACAGCTTCTTCGAAGATCGGCTCGTAATAGCGATTGCCAATCAACATGTTGATTAGGGGCATATAGATCGCACAAACTTCCGGCCGGCTGCCAACGCGGCGAATTTCTGCTGCGCCGGCGCGTGGGTCCTGCGTGGTGACGGTCATCGCAAGGCGCAAACGCTTTTCTTCCGCGAGCGGCCAAACGTCGAGGAAATAGTCGTTAAACGCAGAGACGATTACCGCGCTCTCATCGGGGCCGGACGAGACGGTGCCAAATTGCCCGGCCTGCAATGATGTCAGTACGGCCGTCGAGATGCCGTGCGCATCGAGCAGGTCGCGGCGCATGTATTCGGGATCCGATCCCGGCGGGCCACCATCGGGCGTTCGTGCATCATGGCGGGCGGCTGATCCAACCGGATGCTCGAAGCGAAAGCCGAGCGGGGCTGCAGCTGCAAGATGGCCGCCTTTGAGCTTGAAGCGCTCAACCCAGGATTTTGGCATTAGCGGAAACAGCGTCGAGAGCCCACCTGGCAGGGCGGGATGCACGTCGCAGTCAATCACTTTGATGTCGGAGCTGGTGTCTTGGGTTATGCTGGATGCAGGCGTTTCGACATTCATGCAGCTGTCTCCTTACTCAATGGCGAGGGGCTCCGTTGTGGGCTCACATCGATCAGAACATCGCCTTGCTCAATGCGAGCTGGATAGATTCTCAATCGCATTTTGCTATCGCTATAGGGCCTCAGTCCGGTTTCGAGCTCAAACTCAAAGCCATGCCACGGGCAGCGCAGAATTTCGCCATCGCGGCCCCATTCAAGCGTGCCGGGCGCTCCGGGCAGCATAGTGCCGGTTGGTTTGAACTTGCACATGGGCGCGCCCTTGTGCGGGCATAGGTTGCGCACTGCATGGATCTGGCCGTCTTCGCGCCGTAGCACGCCGATTTCGCGCCGGCCGATGGTGACCAGGCGAAATTCACCAGCGGGGAATGTGTCAGCTGCGCCGACATTGACTTCATTGCTATCGTTCATTGCTTGTTCGGTTCTGCGAAAGGGGGCGAGATGGAATCTTTGCCCGAAACTAGCTGAATGCCTCTCAGACCGCCAGCACTGGGCGGATATCGGCTCGTCTTATTGCTGGCTGGATAACTGTGGGGCCGGGCAATCGGATAGGATGTGGACGTGCTAACAGAGAAAACAAATAATCAAGGAGCCCGCCCGTGACGAACCCCGCTACTCAACGCCAGAAACCCTTTCACGACGTCAAGGTCATTGATATCTCGAACTTCCTGGCAGCACCAATGAGCGCGATGTTCCTTGCGGATTTCGGTGCTGATGTCACTAAAGTCGAGCGTCCTGGCACAGGCGATGAGGTGCGCTACTGGGGCCGCAACAAGAACAACGTGGGGCTTTATTACAAGATCCTTGGGCGCGGTAAGAAGTCAGTAACAGCCGATATGCGCACGCCGCTCGGTGTTGAGATCATCAAACGGCTGATCAAGGATGCCGATATCCTGATCGAGAATTACCGCACTGGCACGCTTGAAAAATGGGGCATTGGACCGGATGTTCTGCAAGAAATCAATCCAGGCCTGATCATCATGCGCGTCACCGGCTTCGGGCAGACTGGACCGTATAAGCAGCGTCCCGGCTTTGGCACATTGGCGGAAGCGTTTGCCGGTTTCGTCCATATCAATGGCGAGCCGGATCGTCCGCCGCTGCTGCCGGGCTTCGGGCTTGCCGATTCAACAACTGGCGTAATGGCAGCCTTTCTCGCGTCGGCTGCGCTGCATGAGAAACGTAACTCCGGCAAGGGCCAGATCATCGATCTGGCGATTTACGAGACGTTGTTTACATTGCTTGGTCCGCAGGCAATTGACTATGACCAGCTCGGAGAGGTCCAGCAGCGCCAAGGCAGTCGCCTGCCGTTCACCGCGCCGCGCAATACGTATCAGACACGCGACCGTAAATGGGTGTCGATGGCCGGCTCTGCGCAGTCAACATTTGAGCGTATTTGCGATGCGCTGAAGGTGCCAGACCTCGTTAAGGATCCACGCTTTTCAGACAATCGCGTGCGCCTTGATAATGCAGCAGCACTCGATGTCGAGCTTCAGGCCGCAATCGGGCAGTTCAATTTTGACAAACTGATGGAGCTGTTTCTTGCCGTTGATGCGCCGGTCGCACCTGTGAATGATATTGCGCAGATTTTTGAAGATCCGCAGTTCCAGGCCCGAGAGAACATCGCGACAATACATGACGACGAACTTGGTGGTCCCGTGCGCATGCAAAACGTTGTCGGCAAATTCTCTGAGACACCAGGTGAGATCACCAGCGCCGGCCCGAAGCTCGGTGCGCATAACCGCCAGGTGCTGATCGAGCAGCTTGGGTTTACGGAAGCAGAAATCAAGGAGGCCGGGCTTGAGGTTTGATAGCTGGGTTTTAAGAGGGCGTCGGAGCAGTCGTTTGGATGTGTGTCTGCCCCTCACGCTCTCCCTGTAAGCTCTTTGCGCAGCAGGGAGAGGGGCAGCATATCGGCGATGCACTGGCTGCAAACACTCCAATGCGGCGCGAATGAAAGGAAACGGAATGAAATTCCCATCTAAAATCACAGTTGTCGACGTGGCAGCTCGCGATGGTATTCAGAGTTTTAAACGCGCCGTCGATACCGACACCAAAGTCGCGATCGTCGACCGGCTGTCGAAGACCGGATTGCCGGTCGTCGAAGTCACCGGTTTTGCACATCCTCGCGTTATTCCGAATCTGGCCGATGCCGAAGAGGTCTGCGAACGCATCGAGCGCAAACCCGGCGTGACCTATCGGGGTCTTGTGCCTAACGCTCGTGGTGCTGAGCGTGGCATCAAAACCAATCTGGATGAGCTGCTCGGACTGATCACGGTGAGCGCTGCTTACCAGAAGAAGAACCAGAACATGACGCTCGAACAGGGCGTTGAGGCCGCGATCGAAACCTTTCGGATCTCCGACGCAGCCGGCAAGAAGTGGGTGATGGCGCTTGGCATGTCGATGTGGTGTGCCTACGAGGGCCGCATTCCCGAAGAGCGTGTGCTCGACATGATCGACCAGTTCCGCAATGCCGGGATGCGCCGCTTCTATCTGGCTGGCAGCCTCGGCATGGAAGACCCGGCGCAGGTGTCAGCGCTTTTCGGGCGTGTGCTTGATCGGCACAATGATATCGAAGTCGGCTTCCATGTACACAATCTTGCCGGCACCGGCATGGCCAATGTGCTGGCAGCTATGGATGCTGGTGCCGCGTTCGTTGAAGGCGCGATTTGCGGTATCGGTGGTGGCATTGCAATGCCGAAAACCATCGCGTCGGTCGGCAATCTGGCAACCGAAGACATTGTCCATATGCTCAATGAAATGGGTATTGAGACTGGTGTGGAGACGGCTGAGATCGCAGCCGCCTCACGCGATATCGCTACGCTGTTGGATATCGAGGCTGGCAGCCACACCGCGCATGTCGGCACGCGCGCTGACGTCATGGAAGGCGCGAAGCAGGCACCGCGGGAGCATCCGGATTGAGTTTGCTTGGTGCCGCAGAAAGCTTGCCGGGGCAAAGCGCCCACGACAACGGCATGTTCTAGGAGCCTGTCCAAGTAGTCACGATGTCGTTGCAAGAGATCAAGCTGAGCGACGAATGTCATGTCAATCACTGTCTTGCCCGACGAGAGAGGTCGTTTTCAGAGTTGAAATTGCCTCCTTGCTGATGGAGCCGACTAAATGCACAGGCTCCTAG
>CAJQQK010000151.1 GCA_905480435.1 uncultured Hyphomicrobiaceae bacterium
AGACGTGGCGCCGATTGAAAGGAAGAAACCACTTGCCCAAAATCATCGAGGGCGTCAAATTCTCTGACGGCATCGAAGTGACTGAGCCGACACGAAACGCCGCCTGATCAGCCCGTCACCCAAATTGCGGCATAGCTCGAAAAGCATGGCAGCATGATCCACCAAGACATGCCAAAAAACGTAAGAAACGCCGTCGCGCAAACGACAATATAAGCGCCCATATCGGCCTCTCTCCATTGATCACATGGAGTTGTTCTATGATTCGCATGCTTTGAAGGACGATTATTTTGAGTTTTCCCAAGCAAAAGCGTGTCCGTTTACGGCTACAATCTAGCGCTTCGATGATGCTGCTCAAAGGGAACGCAGCAACGGACAACTCATCACCGATGAACAAAAAGGGCGGCTTGCCAATTATAGAAAACATGCCTCCTAAAATCGCCCTTGTATATGCAAAATCGCTTCATCAAGATGCAGAATGGTCTCCTCCACCACCGCCAATTGGGCTACCAACTGCTCTTGGCTTAGCGGCTTTGCATCGCCTTCCTCGCTGGCGATCAACCCTTGCAGCAAGGCGCCAACCTCAAAGAGCGAATGCCCAACGAAAGCGATTGGGCTTTCATAGGCCGGATGCGACTTGGCTTTGCCGCGCTTTTGCTTAGGCTTCGGCGCATTTTTTATCGCAGCATTGAGCTTGCGCTTTAAGAGCTGGTATTCGCGCTTTTTATGGCGAAGTTCCTTCAAGGCAAGCTTGGCTTCCTCATCCGAACTGATTTCAAGAGCAACGGCACTACCGTCGATCCGAACATATTGTGTTTCAGAAAACGCGATCATGACAACCGTACAAGCTACTACAGGACTGGGGCATTGATATTTTACTTTGGCACAGCAAGTCGTCGATTCAATGGCGAACACGTCATTCAACCTACGATCCGGCACGATCGCCTGCCGTTTTGCTGAAATCTGGACTCCTTCCCAGCCCTAACGTTTCAGATCAGCAATCGCAGTGCTCTTCTTCGGCTTATTCGACTTCTCGGCAAATCGTGTCCGATCACCAGGCACCAGCGGGTGAGTTGCGATCCAAGCTCACCAGTCCTTCTTGAAAGCACGTTCCAACATTCTTTGGACGGAATTTATTGATACGATGAACATTCGGCAACGAAGGAAGGACGCGCGCCATGCCATCATTACTCGCAATAATCGCAGTGTTATTCTTCGGCGTATTCAACTTCTCGGCAAGTCGATCTGATCAACAGCCGAACTCCGTAGCTTCGATGTACGAACGCAGCGAAGTCAAAATGTGCGGCACGAAGCCTTCAGCGTTTAAAGGTTGCAGCTATGTCTGCGAATGCACCTCCCGTACTGCGTGTAAATACCAGTTCGTTTGCGTAAAGCCTGTCAAACTATCGAGAGTGAATTAGGCGTCACTCAGGAACTCATCATTCCACTCAGGTTAAACCGACGCTGGGATCATTGGATCGAGATTTTGGTCGACGAACAAGGCTAGCCATACTGTCGGACATTCGGGATCTGTCCATAGCTCAAAGCTCTGGTCACGCCTTGACCACGTTGGGGCCGGAAACTCCAAATCGAGCACATACGTTACGCGTATCAATGACTAACCGGCTGTTCGCTGCAACCAAGGACCAGTCGATATCATCGTGGTCGGTCGAAATCACGACGGCGTCATACGAATACAGTGTCTCGACATTCAGTTCGACGCTCCGCCGACCGGCCAAGCCGGGATGCTCTCGCGTCACGGGAACGGTGGGAGCATATGGGTCGTGATAGTCGACAATCGCTCCACGGGCCTCTATGAGTTCCATGAGACGGAGTGACGGGCTCTCGCGCGTATCCTCGATGTTCTTTTTGTAGGACAGTCCAACAATCAGTATTCGAGAGCCATTAAGTCCACGACTCGCCGATTGATCAAGTGCTTCAGCCAGGCGGCTGACGACGTAATTGGGCATGGCCGTGTTTATCTGTCCGGCAAGCTCAATAAACCGAGCCGTTACCTCGTATTCTCGTGCTTTCCAGGCCAAATAAAACGGATCGATGGGGATGCAGTGCCCGCCGAGCCCTGGTCCTGGATAAAAGGGCATGAAGCCGAACGGCTTTGTCTTCGCAGCATTGATGACTTCCCAGACGTCAATGTCCATTCGATCAAATATAACTTTCAGCTCGTTCACGAGCGCGATGTTGACCGATCGAAATATGTTCTCTGTCAGCTTGACTGCTTCAGCGGTTGCGGCAGTTGAAACCGGAACGACTTCAGCCACGAGCTCGTTGTAAAGCGCAGAGGCAAGTTTCAGTGACGAAGTGTCATCAGCACCGACGACCTTCGGAATACTCGCTGTATCGTATGAGGTATTGCCTGGATCTTCGCGTTCCGGCGAGAAGGCCAGAAAAAAGTCCTTACCGACTTTGAGACCCGCTTCCTCTAGAATTGGCAGCATGACTTCGCGTGTCGTACCCGGCCAAGTTGTTGACTCCAAAACGATGAGTTGATTTTTTCGGAGCGATCCAGCCACCGCACGCGTGCTGTTCTCGACATGTCGGAGGTCTGGCTCCCGCTGTTTCGAGAGGGGAGTGGGCACGGCAATGAGAATGGCGTCAGCTTCACTGAGCCGAGCAAGGTCACTCGTTGCGACGAACCGGCCTGCAGAGATCGCGTCACTAATCGGCCGACCAGATATGTGTTTGATACCGCTGTTGCCTTCATTCAGCAGCGCCACCCTGCTCTCATCAATGTCGAAGCCGATAACGCGGTATCCTGCACCTATCGCGATAAGTGCTAGAGGCAGGCCGACGTAGCCCAAGCCAATGATGCCGATAACATAGTCGCGATTTTGCAAGCGCTGCAGTTGGGCTGCCAGGACGTCGTCCATCGGACCATTATCAGTTTCAGCAACTGTCGGACGCATCAGATCCCTCGGGTGGAAACAACGATAGAGCGTGCATTTCGCCGGCATGCCAGCAGGTGATGGGCGTCGACATACCCCACACAACGACTCGGATCGAGTTTAGTACTGGCAAATTTCATACACGAAAGATCGGAAGGCATTAACATTAATCGGATAGGCATTCTCACCCAACATCCTAGCAAGATATGCTAGATACCCTCTCGCCCAGTCTAAAACAAGTTTGTGTCAAGACGGCTGGAGCGCACACTAGAACGTTCGATCTTAAAGCCGTATTGGTAGTACCGCTTAGCGCAAACCGGAAGCCAGCAACCACGCAATCGAACGTGAGTATTTCCCGCTTCAATTATCAATCTACCTGTATGCGCCCTTCTAGATTGCGTCAAATCGACCGTTGAACGCGCGAAAAATTGATGGAATGGCGTGACTTGACAGAACACTGGTGCTCGCTGCAACTAGAGCCATGCTTAAGCATGCAACAGGTACCAATCTCAGATCATCTGTCGACTCTGCTGCACCAAGTGAAATTGGTATCTTTTATGCTCGATGTTGGAAAAATTTTAGCCCAAGCGCTGCAAATACCACAGCTCCCTAGGAAATCCTCGTGTCGATCATCACGAACGCTATGGACCACGATCGACGCCTCTACAGCGTGGTTCGTCGTCTAATTACTGAAACCGGCTGGCAGCACGCGCCACGTTATGCTCTCGCCTTTGCGCTTTCTGCCGTCGTCGCTGGCACCACGGCTGCCGTCGCCTTGCTCCTTGGCGACGTCATCAACGAGATCTTCATTAAGAAGAACATCAACGCTTTATTCGCCGTTTCTATGGCAGTGTTCGTGATTTTTCTCGTTCGTGGTTTTTCAATGTTCGGTCAGGCGGTCGTTCTTAGCCAAATCTCGAACGCCATCGTTCTCGAGCTGCAGGTCCGGCTTTTTGGACAGGTCATGTCGAAGGAGCCAAGCTTCGTCATGGGCAGCAACTCAGCTGAATTGATGATGGTCGTGAACAATGGTGCACGATCAGCGACTAACTTGCTACGTACGCTTGCGATGGCCGTCGGCCGCGACGTTTTCACGATCATCGGGCTAATGATTGTCTTATTTATACAGAACTACGTCATCGCCCTAGCAATGCTGGGCGCCATTCCTGTCATCGCGCTCTTCGTGAACCAGATCACCAAGCGTGTGCGGTCGATCAGCCGCGAGCAGCTCCAGGTAGGCACGCTCCTGTCGAACCGCATCCGCGCCAGCATCCAAGGCATTAGGGTGGTGAAGGCATTTGGAATGGAGAAGGAGATACAGGCGGCGATGGAGAACAATGCCGCCGACCTCAAGCGCCTGTCGAACAAGCAGGCGGTGGTCTCCAATCGTTTGGCACCGTTCATGGAAGCAATAGGTGGCGTAATCGCCGCGGCCGCCATCGCGATAGGCGGTTGGCGCGTCATTGAGCACGGCGATACGCCGGGCGAGTTGGTCTCGTTCATCTTCGCAGCCCTAATGGTCTACGATCCGGCGCGACGCCTGAGTCAAGCGCGCACCGGCCTGGAAAAACAACTGGTGGGCATCCGCCTGATGTACGATTTCATCGACCGCGAGGACTTCGATGGCGACCCGCCGGACGCTAGGGCGCTCAAAGTCGACCGAGGCGAAGTGCGGTTCGACAAAGTCTTCTTCGGCTACACCGGTGACCAGACGGTTCTCAATGAGATAGATTTCGTCATCGAGGGCGGCAAGACCACCGCGATCGTCGGCCGCTCGGGCGGCGGAAAGACAACAATCGCCAACCTGTTACTGCGCTTCTGGCGGCCTGATACAGGCACTGTGCGCATCGATGAGCAGGACATCAATAGCGTTACCGTTGCTTCCCTTCGCACGAACATCGCCTACGTCGGTCAAGAAGCGTTCATGTTCGATGGTACGATCCGCGCGAATATCCGTGTTGGCAAGCGCGATGCCACCGACGCTGAGGTCATTAGCGCTGCCAAGGCGGCGGATGCCTACGACTTCATCCAGCAGTCGCCCCGTGGCTTCGACACGCCGGTTGGTGAGCTCGGTGGGTCGCTCTCAGGTGGCCAACGCCAACGCATCGCCATTGCCCGCGCTCTCCTGCGCGACACGCCGATCGTCGTGCTCGACGAACCGACCTCGGCACTGGACGGCGAGACTGAACGCAGTATCCAGAAGGCTTTGAAGCGCCTGGCCTCAGGCCGTACCACCGTCATTATTGCGCACCGCCTTTCGACAATCCGGAAAGCCGACAAAATTCTAGTTATTGGCGACGGCGAGGTCGTTGAGGGGGGCACGCACGACGAGTTGATTGCTCGTGGTGGGCAATACGCTCGGCTTTACGCGGAAGCAGAACCACAAGTGGAGATCGAAACGAAAACGTCGGTCTCTTAGCCGGCAGCGACAAGTATCGCTTAACTCAGTCACAAGCCTGATACTGCGCAGAGTATGGCATCGAGGCCTATGCGTGATCGATATCACGATGAGCACGAAACTTCGGGCACGCGGACCAAAATATCGCGTCGACGAACCAGAAGCTATTTAGTAGTCACCCTACTCTGAAAGGAACATTAGCGCGACCACTCATTATGAGTTGCACCACCTAACGCGCCGCAAAGTCCGATCAATGTCGAGTTATGGCAATTCCTTTCAGTGTGTCGAGTAGATCCGCGTAAAATAGATCGACCGTAGCCCCGTTAATGTGCTCGGAATCCTTGTAAATCAACTTGCCGTCGTAGCGCAACCTACAGAAGTCGCTGGCCTCGCAAAGATAGTGAGCTGTCGAAAAATAGTGTAGTCCATGCCGACCCGCTAACGTTGCCAGAAGGTGACGGTCCAGCCCTAGGTAGAATCTACTCATGGGATCGACGGCGTGCTTTCGATCATTATTGTCGGCGTCAAATTGGAACCATTGCCGCTTAAGTGACATCAACTCAACTGTGTTGAGGACAGGGTTGGAACCGATGATCAGCAGCTGAGCACGCTTGGCATATATTTTAGCATGCAACTTGAAGATGGCCGCATCTGTCAGGCGACACGACAAACTGACCCTCTGACGCCATGAGGAAGTGACCCTCTTGGCGAGTTATCCAGAGGGAACTTTCATGGAACAGACGCAACACAATGCATCCTGCACGGC
>CAJQQK010000152.1 GCA_905480435.1 uncultured Hyphomicrobiaceae bacterium
CATCGAGGGCATCAATTCTCTCGTCCAGGCCGCAAAAGCCAAGGCACGCGGCTACCGAAACAGCAAGACCTTGAAGGCCGTCACCTACCTCATAGCTGGCAAACTCGACCTCAGGCTACCCACTTGAAACGTCGGGTAGCCGTAATAGATCGGCACACATCACTCAGAGAATCGCAAGGCTTTCGCCAGACCTCTTTAATCAAGAGATTATCAAAATGTTCCAGCAGCTTCTGACATCCAAACGCTTCGCACCTATGTTTATTTGCCAGTTTTTCTCGGCGCTCAGCGATAACTTCATCAAGAATGCATTGGTCATTTTGATTCTGTTTAAGCTTGGTACGACCGAAGGCGGTGCCCTGGTAACGTTAGCCGGCGCCGCATTGATTATGCCGATGTTTATTTTATCGGCGCTTGGCGGACAACTTGCAGACAAATACGACAAGGCTTACGTCGCACGCTGGTTGAAAGTCGCAGAAATTCCCATCGCCGCAATCGCTGGCCTCGGATTCATGCTGGATTCAATCCCGCTGTTATTCTCATCGATCATCCTGTTCGGCTGTGGAGCCGCGCTGTTCGGGCCGATCAAATATGGCATTTTACCGGACCATCTGGAACGTCGCGAACTGCCGGCAGCTAACGCCTTGGTCGAGGGAGCAACATTCCTCGCGATCCTGCTTGGTACCATTCTTGGTGGTATTGCGATGGCCGAATCAGCCACCGGACCACTGATGCCAATGTGGATGGTTGCGGTTCTCGTCGTGACATTCGCAGCAATTGGCTGGCTGTCAGCTCGCGCAATACAGCCGACGGGCGCAGCCGCACCTGACCTGGTGATAACAAAAAACCCATTACGCTCAACCATCGATCGCCTCAGAGAGCTGCACACGGATCAACGACTGTGGATTGGCGGCCTGATTACATCCTGGTTTTGGTTGTCCGGTATCGTCGCGCTGTCTCTGCTGCCGACATTGATCAAAGGACATCTCGGCGGTGGCAAAGAGCTGATTACATTCGGCCTTTGCGTATTCACTGTCGGCATTGCGTTCGGCTCCTACCTGGCAGCCCGCGCAAGCCGGGCACGACCTAATCTGGCGCTGGTACCGGTTGGTGCGCTTTTGATGGGCGTGTTCTGCCTCGATCTTGGTTGGACCGTCTGGGGCCTCGCGGCAACGCCTGAAACGCTGACACTGGCGGCGCTGTATCAATCCGTTGCCGGGCTGCGCGTGATGATTGATCTGTTTGGCATGTCAGCCGCTGGTGGCCTCTTTATCGTGCCCACGTTTGCCGCCGTTCAGATCTGGGCGCCAGCTGATAAGCGCGCCCGCGTTATCGCAGCCGTCAACATTCTCAACGCAGCCTTTATGACGACGGCCACGTTATTGATCGCCGGACTGCAATATGCCGGATGGCAATCATCGCATTTGTTTATGGCACTTGGTGTCGCAAATCTCGCAGCCGTTATCCTGGTACTGCGCGCCTGGGGCCGACAAGGCGTGCAGGATCTCGCGATGTTCATCTTCAAGGCGTTCTATCGGCTTGAAGTCAAAGGCATGGAGAACCTACCTGAAGAAGGCGAGCGCGTGATCATCGCGCCGAACCACGTCAGTCTGATGGACGGACCGGTTATGCACGCCATTCTGCCAAGCCATGCCGCGTTCGCAATCGACCACGGCATCGCACAAGCTTGGTGGGTGAAACCATTCCTGAAACTCATCAAAGCCTATACGCTGGACCCGACCCGGCCCTTAGCCGCCCGCGCCCTGATCAACGAAGTCAAGGATGGCCAGACGCTAGTCATCTTCCCCGAGGGTCGCCTGACGGTGACGGGCGGACTGATGAAAGTCTATGACGGCACAGCCATGATCGCCGACAAGGGCGATGCCTGGATTGTGCCGGTGCGCATTGACGGCCTTGAGCGATCGCCCTGGTCTTACATGCGCAAGAGCCAGACCAAGAAGGTTTGGTTTCCGAAAGTGACCGTAACGATCCTGCCAGCACGAAAGCTTGACGTTAATCCTGAACTGCGTGGCAAAGCGCGACGTCAAACCGCCGGTCTCGCGCTGCAGGACATCATGATCAACACCGCAGTTGAGTGCGCCAACATCAACAAGACGCTGTTCCAGGCGTTGCTTGATGCACGGGCGACGCGCGATACCGGCAAAGTCATGCTTGAAGATCCGCTGATGACCAAGCTCAGTTACTCAAGACTGATTGCCGGCGCACAGACCCTGGCAGCCAAGCTTGAAAAACCATTAGCCAGCACCGAGAACGTCGGCGTCATGCTGCCGAACACTGCTGGTGTGGCCGTAACATTCTTTGCGTTGCAGTCACTCGGCAAAGTACCAGCCATGCTGAACTATACGGCCGGTCCGAAAAACATGGTGTCAGCTTGTGAGGCAGCCGAGGTCAGCGTTATCCTGACGTCACGCAGCTTCATCGAGAAAGGCCGTCTGCAAGACGCCGAGAAGGCGCTTAGTGAGAAGGCCGAACTGATCTACCTGGAAGATGTTCGGGAAACGATCACCACCTTCGACAAACTGCGCGGTCTGCTCGCATCAAAGGAAGCTCGTGTTCAGCGCAACGCCGACGATCCGGCAACGATTTTGTTCACGTCCGGCAGTGAAGGAACACCGAAAGGCGTGGTCCTCTCCCACCGCAACATGCTGGCAAATGCCATCCAGTCACTCACGCGCATTGCAGCGCACGGTGACGACAAGGTCTTTAATGTGTTGCCCGTGTTTCATTCGTTCGGCCTGACCGCAGGACTGATCATGCCGCTAACAGGTGGCATTCCGATCTATCTCTACCCATCGCCGTTGCATTACCGAATTGTGCCGGAGCTCGTATACCAAACCAACGCAACCATTCTGTTCGGGACGGACACCTTCCTCAATGGTTATGCCCGGGTTGCACATCCTTATGATTTCCATTCGGTGCGCCTGATCCTGGCGGGTGCAGAGGCCGTCAAGAAGCGTACGCGCGACGTCTACATGGAACGCTTCGGCGTGCGCATTCTCGAAGGTTACGGCGTCACTGAAACCGCGCCTGTCCTCTCCATCAACACGCCGCTTGCCAACAAATCAGGTACGGTCGGACGCCTCTCACCATTGATGGAAGCCCGGCTCGAAGACGTGCCTGGTATCGACGAAGGCGGACGCCTTTATGTGCGTGGCCCGAACGTGATGCTTGGTTACCTGCGCGCAGAGAATCCAGGCGTGCTTGAACCACTCACTGCTGGCTGGCACGACACCGGTGATATCGTCTCGATCGACGAACGCGGTTACATTACGATCCGCGGCCGCGCCAAACGATTTGCGAAAATCGCGGGCGAAATGGTGTCGCTCTCAGCCGTCGAAGCGCTTGCAGCCGACTTGAGTCCAAGCGTGCTGTCGGTTGTGGTATCGATCCCGGATCTGCGCAAAGGCGAAAAGCTCGTGCTGCTGACCACCGACAAGGAAGTCACACGGCAACGATTCCAACAGTTGGCGAAAGCAAAAGGCGCAGCTGATCTGATGGTGCCAGCGGAAGTTATGATTATCGACAGTGTGCCAGTGCTCGGCAGCGGCAAGACGGATTATGTTGCAGCAACAGAACTGGTGAAGGAAAAGTTCGCCATAAAGCAAGTGGCTTGATGTAGGCACATAAAGCCAAGCCATGAACAACATCAGTGCCATGGTCAGACAGTCGTAATCATGACTGCCTGACCATGACCATCAAACAGCAATGAATCCACCGTTCAGCGCGCCGCGATCAAATCAATCTCAACCAGCGCACCCACCGCTAGCCCAGTAACACCGATGCATGTCCGGCTCGGCAAGCCATCTTTTGCAAAATAACTCTCGTAGACGCGATTCACGCGATCGAAATCTTGGAAATTCACGAGATAGACGCGCGCAAAGACAACCCTGTCGAAGCCGCTGTCGAGACCAGCCAGCACCAAGCCGAGATTGTCCATGACACGCCGGGTCTGCGCTTCGATACCCCCTTCGACCACCCGTGTTGGATCATCTGGCATGGTCGGCATCTGGCCGGTGATAAAATGATAGTCACCAGCCGACGTGGCATGATGGAACGGACCAACTGTTTTCGGTCCGCCCGGAACCATATGGCGCATAATTTCCAGCATAGATCGCCTCTATTTGACGCCGGTAATGCTTGAACTCACCGCGCGTGGATCGCGCACCGGCCAACGTCCGGCATCGACCTGGCTTATGAAATCATGCAGCGCCCGGTTGAACATCGCAGGTTCTTCGAGGTTGATGGTATGCCCGGAATTCGGCATCACAAACAATGCAGCCGTTGGCACAACTTGCTTGAGATAAACGTTCGGCAGCAAACATGGCCAGTCCTCATCGCCGGTCACGACCAGCATCGGCGTCGTCACCTGACGCAGACGGTCTTCCAGATCGTAGAGTGATGGACGCTCTTTCTGAACACCAAGCTGCGTGAAAGCCGAACCTTCCGCAGAATGCTCCTTCAGCATATCCTTGAATTCCTCAAAGCCGCGCGCATCTTTGTTTTCGAACTGTACGCGGGTTGGCCCGTGCGCGTAGATTTCCGCGTAAGCCGCCATACCGTCTGCACGCAATTTTCCAGCCCAGTGATCGGCCTCTCCGCGGAACTGTTCGTTACGGTCCTTCTCGGCGCCATATCCACATCCGGCAACCGTAAGTGAAAGTGCTCGCTCAGGATAGTTGAGCCCGAAATGCAGCGTCGCAAAGCCACCCATAGACAAACCAACGATATGCGCTTTGTCGATACCAAGCCCATCCATGACAGCACGAATGTCGTCACAAGCACGATCCTGAGAATACTTCGACAGATCATCAGGCACATCCGATGGCGGCCAGCCCCGGGCGCTATATGCGACTGACCGATAGGAATGCGCGAAGTAGCGCATCTGCGGCTCCCAGCTGCGATGGTCACCGGCAAATTCGTGCACGAATACGATCGGCGTACCGGAACCGGTTTCCTCAACGTGCAGTTGGACGCCGTCGTCCGTGGTGATTTTCGACATTTGGAGCTCCTATTCTCTCAAGGGCGCACAGGCTATTCTACAGCATGTCGCGTTTTAACGGATTCACAATGCGCCTTAAAACGCCCAATCTTCGGGCGATTTAAGGATCCTATTAAACACGACCTGCTTTAGAGATCTTGTTTCCCAGCAAATGCTATCAGGCATCTGTACGGATCAACAGGGCATGCGAAAAGTTATCGCTGCCAAGATGCTTGGTGACAATGTCAGCCATCACGGGCGCCAAAAGAAAACCATGCCGGAAAGCGCCGTTAACGCGAATAATCTTGTTGTCGTCGCCCTGTCCGGCGAGAACGCGTGGAATATTGTCGGCAAACGATGGACGCACGCCAGCAGTCATCTCAACGATTTGAGCCTCACCGAATGCCGGATGCAATGCATAAGCCAGCCCGAGCAATTCAAGCGCAGAACGAACGGTCATTTCGCGATCATCCTCACTCTCAATCACCGTCGCGCCAACCAGAAAGCGGCCATCACCCCAGGGTACGATATAAGACGCATAGCGTGGATGCAGCAGACGGATTGGACGTGAGAAAGCAATCTCTTGCGTTTCGATAACAAGGCGCTCACCGCGAACCCCGCGTAGTGTTTTCAGATCATCACGAGCCGCGATGCCGCGACAATCAATAACGTAGTCACTTGCCTCGTCGGCTACTCCATTCCACTCGGTGCCGAACTCAAACTGGGCGCCAGCCGACCGGGCCATTTCAAGCAAATCACGCAATGCGTCAGGCGTTGGCATATGCGCTTCATCGGCAAAAAAGAGACCGCTTGCAAATCGACCCTCAAGATCCGGTTCAAGCTCGGCGATGTCACCTGCATTGGCTGTACTATGGCCAACAGTTAGTCGCGCAAAACGGCGCAATTCTCCCTGATCGCGCGCGCCTGCAACCACCAGCGAGCCATTGCGAATGAGGCCCGGATAGAATTCTTTCCATAATTTCGCGGCTTCAAGCCCAAGTTCTCGTACAATCGGCTCTGCAGATTCAGCTTCGCAGTAGGGTGCGATCATGGCTCCAGCGTATTGACTGGCAGCTTCCGAGAACGGCACAGCGACGCGCTCAAGTACCCGCACTTTATGCCCTTGGCGCGCAAGCATGATCGCCTGCCAGAGACCAAAGATGCCGGCGCCCGCGATTGTGATCGTCAGCGGTTGCTGCATTCCAACTCCAAATTGGATCATCGATAATTTAAGGTGGGCCTCTAGGGTCCGTCCTTAAAGCACGTTGCGTTTAATCGGATCCTTAAATCACCCGAAGATTAGGTATTTCAAGGCACATTGTGAATCCGTTAAAACGCGACACGCTGTAGTTTAGCAGAGCGACTCAATCCCCGCGTGCGACGCCTTCGCGCCTCGGGTCAGCACCGCCGTAGAGTACCCCGTTGCGCTTTTCAACGATATGCAAACCGGACGTCATCAAGTCGGGACGCACGCGATGACCGAATGCTCGTAGACGAATGCCGCGCCAGATCGAAGGCACAGTGGACCACGGCGCCAGAATGTTTTTGGTCGCAAGTGATGGATCATACTCAATTTCGAAAGACGGCCCACGCTTACCAAAGTTAGCAAGCGCTACAGCCGCTT
Organism: uncultured Hyphomicrobiaceae bacterium; assembly: GCA_905480435.1. GTDB lineage: Bacteria > Pseudomonadota > Alphaproteobacteria > Rhizobiales > Hyphomicrobiaceae > CAJQQK01. The sequence goes on from CAJQQK010000152.1 coordinate 6,621, forward strand.
GCGGGTCCAGTTTCCAGTCAATCATGGCCACCAGCGCTTTCGCGACATAGAGAATGATCCGGCTGCCGCCCGGCGAACCAACTGCTGCCCGGAAGCTGCCGTCTGCGTTAAAGACAATTGTCGGCGCCATTGATGAGCGCGGGCGCTTGCCTGGGCCAACGCGGTTTGCGATCAGGCGTCCTGTACGATCGACGGGGCGAAATGAAAAGTCAGTCAGCTCATTATTCAGCAGAAAACCAGCAGCCCACAGTCCGGAACCAAAAGCTGATTCAATCGTTGTCGTCATTGAAACCGCATTGCCAGCTGCATCAACAATCGAGATGTGCGAAGTCCCAACACTTTCGCGGGTGTCATCGACACCGAACGTATTAAGCCTTACCAACGGTGGTACTCCGGGAACGGCTTTGGTTGCAGCACGCACGGGATTGATCAACTTGGCACGGCTCGCCAGATAAACTGGATCAATCAAGCCAGCCGTTGGTACAGAGACAAAATCAGGGTCGCCGACATAACGATTGCGATCAGCGAATGCGAGTCGCCCGGCTTCCCCCAGGATGTGCAGCGCCTTGGTGTTCATCGGCTGGCGCGGGCTACCTGCAAGATCAAACGGCTCTGCCAGTTTCAGGATCTGCGCAACCGTGGTAGCTCCGGACGATGGTGGCCCCATACCGCAAACTTTCATCTTGCGATAATCGACACAGACAGGTGGCCGCTGCTTCACCCGATAGGCAGCAAGATCAGCTGCCGTGATGTCACCTTTGTAGTTGGGTGCCTCCGACACAGCCTTGATGATCGAAGCTGCGATCTCGTCATTGTAAAAGGCATCCGCGCCCTTGTTCGCGATCTGGCGCAAAGTCGCGGCAAACGCCGGATTGCGTAACACAAACCCAACAGGACGTGCCTTGCCTGCCGCATCATAAAAGTAGGCGCGGGCAGCAGCCGAAAAGCTCTTCGGTGAGGCTCCCCAATCAAGCAGAAAATTGAGACGCGGCGAAACGCGAAAACCATCTTCCGCCAACTTGATCGCAGGCTCAAACAACGTCTTCCAAGGCAATAGGCCATGCTTCTTGTGTGCAACTTCGAGAAGGCGCACGAGACCGGGAACCCCAACACTGAGACCCGACTTAACAGCTTTACGGAACGGCCGGCGCCGGCCATTTTCCATAAAACGATCCGGCCGGGCAGCAGCTGGTGCGGCCTCGCGACCATCGTACGTGATGAGCGATTTTTGCGTCGCATCCCAATGCAACAGAAACGCACCACCACCGATACCCGATGACTGCGGCTCGACGAGATTGAGAACCAATTGCACAGCAATCGCGGCGTCAACCGCTGTGCCGCCTTGGCGCAACTTTGAAAGCCCAGCATCAGCAGCCAAAGGATTGGCGGCAGCCACCATGTATTTTTGTGCACGCACGGCTGATTTTGCATAGCGCCCACTGCCAGCTTCAGGTGCAATCCGGGCGCGCTGCGCTTGCGCTGCCTCGATCAGACCTGCCATCATCAGACCAAACAGAGCCATCATAGCAAACTTGATGCTGCGCACTTTCATCCCAATTCCTCCCGCTTTGCTTCACATGTAGCAAAACCGGGATGAGAATGGCGGCCTCTTCTGCGCCACGCTAATGAAAGTCGCGTGATTTCGGCAAAATGCGCTCATTTCGCGGATGCCCAGCCCAGCGAGGATGGTTGGGCGAGCGCGCAGAACCTGGATCAGGTCGTAAAACCTCATCCGCATGGGCCATCGCAACCGGCATCGCCTCATCCATATCGGAAAGCTCAGCCAACCAATCGTTTCGATCAGTAAGATCACGCGAGATGATATGGATAATATTCTCATGACGTTGAATGACACCACGCACTTCAATCAACCGCGCGGTCATGATCACTTTGCGGTAACGCTCCAGCGTCTTCGGCCAGACAACAATATTGGCAATGCCGGTCTCATCCTCAATCGTCATGAAAACCACGCCTTTGGCCGAGCCCGGACGCTGACGCACTAGAACGGCACCTGCAACCGTCACCCACCGGCCGCTTTTCAGCGTCCGGATATCTTGGCAGGAAGATACCCGTCGCTCGGTAAGACGAGACCGTAAAAAACTCACAGGATGCGCTTTTAGCGACAATCGCAGCGTTTGATAGTCGTTGACGACATGTTCAGCCAGCGCCATCTGCGGCAGAGCAACCACATCTTCCGGGCCTGTGGCACTTGCCTCAGCCCAACCAAACAAAGGCAACTCCTGCAACGGTCCGAGTCCGCGTGCATCCCACAAGGCATCACGTCGGTCACGCCCCATCGAGCGGAACGCATCTGCTGCCGCCAGCCGCTCAATCGCACTACGCGATACTGGTCCCTCATGCAGGTCTTCCATGACAGGTAACGCTTGGGTCGCCCGTACCAAGTCTTCAATTGTCGAGAATGCCAGGCCTTGGTCGTTATTGCGAAACGCATTCGAATTCACGCGTGTGGCCACGATTTTATCGGCTTCATCGCGGCGCAAGCCATCGACCTGACGTAGCCCAAGGCGCACCGCCGGTTGCCCCGTTTTCACACCGCTCTCCAGCGTCGCATCCCAATCCGAGAAATTGACATCGACGGGGCGCACTTCGACACCATGCTCACGCGCATCACGCACAAGCTGGGCTGGCGCGTAAAAACCCATCGGCTGCGCGTTCAGGATCGCTGCACAAAAGGCCGCCGGATAATGCCACTTGAGCCATGACGACACATAGACCAGATGCGCGAAACTGGCAGCATGGCTTTCGGGGAAACCGTATTCGCCAAAGCCCTTGATCTGGTTGAAACAGCGCTCGGCAAAGCTTTTATCGTAACCACGCGCGACCATCCGCGAGATCATCTTTTCTTCAAGCAAATGAATCGTGCCGCGTCGACGGAATGTCGCCAATGCTTGGCGCAGCTCATTTACTTCGGCATCATCGAATTTGGCAGCCTCCATAGCGATGCGCATCGCCTGCTCCTGGAAGAGCGGCACGCCCTTGGTCTTACCGAGGATCTGACGCAACTCATCACAGGGGCCGTGTTCGGGCGCCGGCGACGGATAGACCTCAGCCTCAATGCCATCACGGCGGCGCAGATAGGGATGCACCATATCGCCCTGGATCGGACCTGGCCGGACGATCGCAACCTCGATGACCAGATCATAATAGTTACGCGGTTTAAGACGTGGCAGCATGTTCATCTGCGCCCGGCTTTCGACCTGGAAGACACCGAGCGAGTCAGCCTGGCACAGCATCTCATAGACCTCTGGGTCCTTACGCGGAATACTGGCAAGCGACATATGTCTGCCGTGATGAACCTCCAGAAACTCAAACGCACGACGGATACAGCTTAACATTCCAAGTGCGAGCACGTCGACTTTCAGCAAGCCGAGCGCCTGCAGATCATCCTTATCCCATTCGATAAAGGTACGATTAGCCATAGCCGCATTACCAACCGGCACGACCTCGGTGAGAGGCCCGCGCGTCAATACAAAACCGCCGACGTGCTGTGATAGATGCCGCGGAAATCCCATCAGCTCGAAGGTCAGTTTAAGGACAACACGCAGCAGCGGATCAGTTGGATCGAGCCCAGCTTCGCGCACGTGCTTTTCTGGCAATGCCCCGCCTGAACGGCTTCCCCAAACCATACCCGCAAGCGCTGTCACCGTATCTTCGGAAAGGCCCATCGCTTTGCCGACGTCACGCACGGCTGAACGCGCACGATAAGAAATCACGGTAGCAGCAAGCCCGGCCCGTTCACGACCATAACGGGCATAGATATATTGAATGACCTCTTCGCGGCGCTCATGCTCAAAGTCAACATCAATATCTGGTGGCTCTTTACGCTCATCAGAAATGAAGCGTTCAAACAGCAAATCAACCTCGCTTGGATCAACAGAGGTGATCGCCATGCAATAACACACAGTCGAATTGGCAGCCGAGCCACGCCCCTGACACAAGATGCCTTGCGACCGGGCATATTGGACAATGTCGTGCACGGTCAGAAAATAAGGCGCATACGCAAGCTTCGCGATCAATGCCAGTTCGCGGATGATCGCATTCGATACTTTCTGCGGCACGCCATTAGGAAAGCGCCAGTCAGCGCCTGCCCAGGCCAGCTTTTCGAGTTGTGATTGCGGTGTCTCACCCGGCGGAACCGGCTCTTCCGGATATTCGTAGGCAAGCTCGCCCAGTGAAAACTGGCAGGCGGATGTGATCGCAAGCGTATTAGCAATCGCGCGCTCATAGCCGTGGAACAACCGCGCCATCTCATCTGGCGATTTCAGATGACGTTCAGCATTCGCACCAAGCTTCAGACCCGCCTGATTGATCGTCGTTTTTTCGCGCACGCACGTCAGTACATCCTGCAGGGCACGGCGCTCAGGCTTGTGATAGAGCACATCATTGGTCGCAACGAGTTCGATGCCAGCGCGATCTGAGATCTGTGCCAGAGCTTCAATGCGGGCATGGTCATCGCCGCGATATAAATGCGAAACGGCAAGATAAAGCGATGTCGGCGTCAATGCGTTGCGCATACGCTCGAGAGCGGTTTCAAAGGCCTCACTGGTGGTAGATGGATTGCCCGGGCAGCCCTCCAAAACATCTGCCTCGCACGACGGTGCAACACCAGGAAAGACGATCACCTGTGATGCTTCAGGCTTTAAGGTTGCGGGTTCCAAAGCCTCGCGCCATGACCAGTCATCTGGGGCGAGCGCAATAAAAACCTGCCCCTCGGCATGCGCCGCGACATCTTCGAGATAGAGAATGCAATCGCCTTTGTCAGCACGGCCCTGGCCGAGCGAGAGCAACCGAGATAAACGACCGTAGGCGGCACGGTCTTTTGGCAAACACAGCAGGCTCGGCGCATTACGCAAATCAAGTCGGGCACCCGTTATGACGCGAAATCCGGCTTCCCTGGCCGCAACATGCGCACGCACCACCCCAGACAACGTATTGCGATCGACAACCGCAATTGCCTCAAGGCCAAGCTCTTTCGCGCGTGCAACCAGTTCATCGGCATGTGAGCCGCCACGCAGAAACGAAAAATTACTCGTCACCTGCAGTTCGGCATAGCCTGGATCAGAGTTTGTGCAATCAAGCCTTTGCATTAGAACACACCTTGCAAATACCAGCTCGGCGGCACCACTGAATTAGCCTCAACGGTATCATCTATACCTGGATAAAGTCCGGCACGATAAATCCAATAGATCCCACCATGCGCGTCTTCAACGCGGTAGTAATCACGTATCTGCCAGGCGGGTTTTGGCGTGCGGACAAGAACGCCCAAGTCATCGCCACATTCAGCGCTACCATGGTCAACGTCACCATATGACATAGCTCGTTCCGTGCCATCTTGGCCGATCAGCCGCCACCATTCTGGCGCAATACGTTCTGGCCCTTCGGTCTGCGCCACACGACGCGTCACGCGCCGCCATGCGAACCGGACGGGCGGGCCGTCCGGCACCTCGGCAATCACGGTAATTGGTTCTGCCGGATGAAATAAGAATGTCGGGCGGTGCTTTGCGCTCATATCAGACGTACGAGACGCTCCCGACAATGCTGTGACACGGCGTTCGGCGCGTTCAGGTATGTGGCTTTCAACTTCTTCAAGATGGAACACCGCCGCGGCACCAAGCCGATTACTCAACCGATCGATGAGCATGCTCGTGTTGTTGCGATGACCGCTAAATTGTCTGGAACTTGCAAAACCCGTCTGCTCACGCACCAACGGCTCTGTGTGTAACGCTTCAAGCACGACGGCATCGAGCCCAAGTCCGACATCCAGCCGCTCCAGGCGCGCGTAAAACAATTCCGCGATATGATCAGCCGCGCGGGCTGGACGGTTCGTCCGCGCCGCAACTTCTGCAACCGTGCCATCAGAACGATAAAGTGCAAATTTTAGCGCACGCGCGCCCTCGTCTTGCGCATCCAGCGTCATACACAACCGCTCTGCCAAATCGTCCAGCGCCGCAACAATGCCGTCATGCGAAATCAACGGCTCAGTATAGGCGCGCTGCACACGATAAACTGGTGGCTCAACAATCCCCCGGGCCGGCTCGCTGAGCTCACCAAGCGCCTGATCGAGACGCATCACAAGCGCTTCTGCCCAGCCAGCATGCGTTGCAGCAGGTTTGAGCAGACCACCTTGCCGTTTGCGGCTTTTGGCGATTTTAGGCACCGCATCGCGAAATCGGCGCGTAAGAGCGGCCCGGGGCAGAGCATAGAGCTGACCGATCCGCTTGAGACCGAGACGGCGTAGCAGAATAGCCAGATCACCGGTTAGCTGCAGCCCCTCAACGGGAAGATCAGAAAGCGCAGCGCGCATCTCTCCTGGCACCGTGATCGCGATCTGCTTGGTCATCCGGCCATAACGAGCCAACGCAAAAGCGCCTGAGCGGGTATCCGAAATTGCAATCAATGCCTGAAAACCCGCGCGCTTGAAACGAGTGACGCAATCACGCGCAAGCGCAGCTTCACCGCCGAACAGATGCGCCACACCGGTAATATCAACCCAGAGCCCGTTCGCGTTATCAACGTTACGATTGGGACCATAACGGCCAAGCCAAAGTCCCAGTTGTTCAAGCGCGTGCACATCACGATCTGGTTCCGCAGCACGGGTCAGCAGGCCAGGAAAGGCCGCCCGCGCATCGGCCAGCATCTGGCCAACATGAAGTCCGTTTGCGGCGGCGTGGTGATTAATCGCTGTGATACAGACGCCACGTGAGCCACTTTCAACCAGCGCGAAAGGCGTCTGCTGCGGTACTAACTGAGGCGATGCTCGGCGCATGCGATCGATCTGAAACGTCGGCAACCATACGCAGGCAAAACGCTTCATCGGACCACTCCACTACGGTTTCCCGGCCAGTTACATTAGCGGGCGCTGCCCGATAGCGCTCAAGCGTGAGTGCGAGTCGGCGTGCACCTAATCCGTTAAAACGAGGCGGCAAGCGATCGCCATGCACACCATTACTGCTGCAATTGCTCAGCGGATGTGGTGCACTTGCAGCAGCCGCCACCCGCCATCGCGTCGCTGTTGCACCAACCGGCGGCATCCGCGGATGGGTGAGCAGCAGACAAGGCGTGTGATGTTTGTGCGCGGCTAAAGCCAGACGGCGCGCAGGCGTCAACGCAACATCATCGACCATGCAAAAAACCATCGAAAGGCTCTCTGATTTGAGGCCTTCTTCCAGCACCCAGAGGGTGTCCTGCAGGCTACTCGTCTCGACCATCAGAACATCAGCAGGCGTCAAACCAAAACGTCTCAGACCGTGCCCATAAAGAGCGCCGTGCTCGGCCTTCGCACCACGCGGCATGCACCACAAAATCGGGCAGCCTGACGCCTGCCTGATAGTCTTGTGATCGATGGCGTCGAGACCAGAAATTCGACGTGCTATCATGACAAGCGCGAAAGCCCGTGCCGCACTCCAGGAAGCCGCCCAATCTCCAGCACCACCAGGAGCAAGACGTGATGCGCTGTTGATATCGAACACAGGCTTTATTTCGTGCACGCCTGCAGCATCCAAAGACAATTGCGTGATGCTCTCGCCAGATAAGCCTGCTTGAACGTCTTCTGGTGTTTCACCCAACGTCCAATCGGATTGCGACTGACGCATTATATTTTGTTGTGTTGAGGCCCCACTTTGAGAGAACTCATTTTTAAGAAAAGAGGAGGACGGCAGCGCGTGGGGGCTGCGGGGTAATGCACTACCGTCCTCATCAGCAAACCGGGCTGCGGGGAAGCCGGTTTGGTCTGGCACTTGCTCACAAAGGAGCCTTGTGCCGTGCGCACCCTGTGTTTGATGGCTTGCGTCACCAAACAATCCGTTCGCCACGGCTGCAAGTTGTCCGGGGGCTTGGACAATCGCAGGCTTTATCGGATCAAGGACAGGAGAGCGCCCTTCGATACATCTAATCCGCTCACGCAACCGCTCAATGACATCGACGTTACACTTTGAAACATGTCGCTTGGACCTGACGCTAAAACTAACAAGACCGCTACGCGATACTTCACCGCCCGATACTTCGTTACTGATGGTGGACGCAAGACTAGTCACCTTCTGCGGCACGACGTTTCTCTCGAATGTGATTGAACAGCTGAGCAGATGAATGTTCGTTATTTGTTCTATTTTTTATCTATCCCTGCGTCAATAGAAAAAAGAACAAATAGGGATCAAAATTACAGAAAGACTAGATTAGTCAGTTAAATCCGCCGGTTATCGAACATCTGTCAATTCGTCGTTAACCATGACGCGTCACGATGCGCCTTAAGCGGTGGCCGTTCGCCATCGCACGTTCCGTGTATCCACACCCAGTAACCGAGTACTTGTATCATGCGTATCAGCCAACAGGTGCGAGCCGGCGCCACCGCATTCTTTGCCGTGCTCCTGTCAATCACCATCATTCCGACAACGGCCTCAGCCCAGGGAATTTTCCCATGGGAATGGAATTTGAGTAGCGACGATAACTCAAGCAACCCAGGTCGGCAGGTTCTAGATTTCCCACGCGGCGTCAGCCCCGGACAAATCATCGTCAGCTTCACTGATCGCCGTCTCTATTATGTGCCGCAACGCGGTACCGCAATTGCTTATCCAATCGCCACACCACGCCAACAGGATCGCTGGCAGGGCGTACTGCGCGTCACGCGCAAACGCGTTAACCCACCTTGGACACCAACAGCATCAATGCGGCGTGAAAATCCATCACTGCCATCACATGTACCAGGTGGCCACCCGAAAAACCCATTAGGTTCCCACGCGCTTTATCTTGGCAGCACGCTTTACCGCATCCACGGCACTGACGCGCCATGGACAATCGGCCAAGCCGTATCAAAAGGCTGCGTCCGGATGCACAACTCCGACGTTAACGATCTCTACCGCCGCGTCGGTGTCGGCACAAAAGTCACCGTTGTCAAGCGACACCCGGTTTTGACCCTTTTGCGCCACGAAGAACTGACCCACCTTTCGTCGTAGGCTAGGCTTTCGTCGGTTTGGATTTGGTTGCCGATGCTGGCTTGTTGAGCAGGCCGCTGCGACGTTTTTCCTT
>CAJQQK010000153.1 GCA_905480435.1 uncultured Hyphomicrobiaceae bacterium
CGTCACATCGACGGGGAATGCTCTGCCAACAGGATTAAGCAGAAAACCGACCACCCAAAAACACCTGATCCACCCACTCAATTCGTCGAGGAGCCACCTTATTCATTGGATTTGCGCAAACGGATTATCGCTTCACACAAGCAAGGCGCTCCATGTCGACAAGTCAGAGACATACTTCTACGGTTTAGTCCGGTCACAAAGGTATGCTCTTTGAATATCAAGGAGATATCGCAATGTCACATAACCATCAAGACGCACTATGGCGTGGATTTCCCAAGGCGCTTCCAGAGTTTGAGGCCAAGTTTTCAACGGAAGACGCATGCCGCGCTTATCTTGCGCAGTGTCGTTGGAATGGCGAGCCACACTGCAAGCGTTGCGCGAGTGCCAAGGTCTGGTGCGAGCGTGACGGAACCTTGTATGAGTGCGCCACGTGCGGGCATCAAACCAGCCTGACATCCGGCACGCTGTTTCATGGCACACGCAAACCGTTGAAGTTATGGTTCCGGGCGATTTGGGAGGTGGTGGTGCACCGCACGGGTATTTCAGCTGCGGATTTACAGCGCATTCTGGGCCTGGGTTCGTATGAGACCGCGTGGACGTGGCTGCATCGCATCCGTCGTGCAATGGTTTGTGAAGACAGAGAGAAATTAAAGGGTTGCGTCCAGATCGATGAAGCCTTCGTTGGCGGCAAAGGCCGCGAGAAGGAAATGGTTCTGGTGCTCAGCGAAGAGTATGGCCGCGTGCGCCTGATCCATATGCCGGGCAATCACGAGGCGTGTATTGGCGATGTTGTGAAGAAGGAGATTGCCGCTGACGCATCAACCAAATCAGACGGTCATGCCGCTTATAACACGGTCACGCTGGACAAGCGCGAGCATCAGGCAAAGGTGCAGAGCAAAGCCGAATTACGCGAAGGCGATCATCTTCAGCAATGCCATTGGTCTGTGTCGCGCCTGAAGCGATGGCTGCTTGGAACCCACAATGGCGCCGTCAGAGCGAAGCACTTGCAATCCTATCTCGATGAAGATGCCTTTCGCTACAACCGCCGCAACACAAAGGGTGTCGGTCGGCTCGTTGCCCGCTGCCTTCAAAACATGCTCTCTCAAGATCCCCTGACAATGCGACAACTCATTGATGATACCGGCGAATGCAGGTTGTTTGCTGAGGTGTCGTATTGAACCGGACTGAACCGTAGAAGTATGAGTCAGAGACGTTTACCATCTCTTATAGAGGCACACATTCAAGTGAAATCTTTGACTTTCTGCGAAAGGCTAAACACAAAACCAATCCGCGCGGCCTATTTTTATATCTAATGAAATCTGCTAAACTATCTACAAGTAACGTAGAGAATTAGTAAGTCTTGGAAGTCTTCTAGGGACAGCCTTATATACTTACAGTGGTGTAATTCCACTCGTTACTTTTCAAAGTCGTCTTCTTAATTGAAGGCGACTATTTTTTTAACAACAAATAAGTTTAGGAATAAGAAAGGTGGGGCGATCATGAACACCAATTCTGAATGTGAATGTTACCTAAGACCAAAAGTATTCACTAGCCTTTATTGCAGCCCACTCCTCTAAAGATCGTCTACTTAAATGTTCAAACTCTGCTTCCGACACTTTTTCTATCAAATCTTCTCTAATAAGTTCGTAAGCCTCATCGTTCTCTTCACTGAAGCGCCTACTAATCTCCTCGACAATGTAACTACTTCGCTTCTTTTCACTCTGTATAAACGATTTCCAAATCTTCCTCGACCGCTCAAACACCTGCTTATGTGTAACACGAGTACGCCCTTGTTCCATCACATAGTCTAGCAACCTCTCATACGCAAACTCGTGAAACTCCTCACTATCTACATCTTGCACTTCATCCGACATCCGTACCGTATGCCTTATGATTTCCGATATGACGTCTCTGACTTTCCGACCTCTAAGGCTGTCGTCCATAAAGCACCTCCTAATCTTGGAGCCTACCGCCATGCTCGCACCAGTCAACCACAAGAGGGTATGACAGGCGCTGCGCGTGACGGTCAATAAATCGCGTGCGGCTCCGAAAAAAGTGTGCTCACCAAAAAAAGTGGCATGGTGTGAAAAAAGTATGAAATGTCTGCATGAGAATGATCTAAGTAATTGATTTTATTGGAGCGGGTGAAGAGAATCGAACTCTCGTCTTAAGCTTGGGAAGCTTCTGCTCTACCATTGAGCTACACCCGCCTGATCTCAATGCCTAGCACGCCAACCCGGGCACTCAAAACCAAAATCCAAGAGCCGCAAGCCCAAGCGTCTGCCTTTCACGGCGCAGGCTTGACCCTGGACATCAGGTCGGGCAGTGGAAAGCCTCATTCACAAACACACCCACCGAGGATCCCCCATGGCTGACGCTCCCGCGCCTTATCGCGGCATTTACCCGATCGCGCCCGTGGTGTTCCGCGACAACGGTGATCTCGACCTCGACGGCAACCAGCGTGTGCTGGAGTGCATGATTGACCAGGGCGTTGACGGCATCTGCATCCTTGCCAACTACTCCGAACAGTTCCTGCTGTCTGATGACGAGCGCGACACGATCCTCGATCTCTCCATGAAAACGATTGCTGACCGCGTGCCGGTGATCGTGACCTGCAGCCATTTCGCAACCCGCATTGCAGCCGGCCGGGCTCAAAGTGCAGCCGAAGCCGGTGCCGCCATGATCATGCTGATGCCGCCGTACCACGGTGCCGCGATGAAGGCCGGTGAACAAGGCATCACCGAGCACTTCGAAGCAATCGCAAATGCAGCCAAAATCCCGCTCATGGTGCAGGATGCGCCATTGAGCGGTGTTCAGCTCAGCGTGTCGTATCTGGTTGAGCTTGGCCGCAAAGTGCCGCTGGTGCAGTATTTCAAGATCGAGATGCCGGGAACAGCTACCAAGCTGAGAGCGCTAATCGAAGCGGGCGGCGAACAAATCGTCGGACCATTCGACGGCGAAGAAGGCATCACGCTGATGGCTGATCTCGATGCCGGCGCGACGGGCACCATGACAAGCGCGCTGCTGCCCGATCTGATCCGACCAATCGTCATGAATTTCCTTGACGGTCGCCGTGATGCTGCTCGTGCCGAATATGCCCGCCTATTGCCGCTGATCAATTTCGAGAACCGCCAGTGCGGCTTGCGCGCAACCAAGACCGTCATGAAAGCCGGGGGCGTCATCAAAAGTGACGCCGTCCGTCATCCACTTGAAGCCATGCATCCAGAAACAGTTGCACAGCTGCTCGAATTGGCTGGCGAGGTGAAACCTTTGGCGCTCAGCTGGGGCAAATAAAGCCCCAGCCTTGCTTGCATTAGCAAGCCTGTCTCCTTCAAGCGAGACAGGCGACAATCTGGCTGTCGGTTGGAAATTCCCCGGTTGCCTTCTTCGAATAGGCAAGCCGGCTGTCGACGACGATTTCAAACACGCCACCGCCGGTCCGTTGCAGCGTAACCTGGGCGGTCGGGTTCTGCTTCTTGATGAGTTCGCTCGCCGCACGGGCGCTCGGTTCATAGCCTCACTGGCCGCAGTATTCGATTTCAATCTGCATTTGTTTCGCAGTCCCTTGCTGTTGCGCCGAAACCTGAATTCTAACATGTCAAACCCTGCCGGCATGGGCAATTGCGGAGAAGCAGTATCTGCGCACAAAAAAGCCCTCCACGCCGTAGCATGGAGGGCTTTTTTGTGAGGTAATCCGTTAAAACGCGACGTGCTTCAGCTCTTGTTGACGAGCGCGTCGCGGATTTCCTTCAGATACGTCTCAGAAGCTGGTGGTGCAGGTGCCGGTGCAGCCTCTTCCGCTTTCTTCATCGAATTCATCATCCTGATCAGCATGAAGACAACGAACGCCACAATCGCGAAAGTAATGAGGTGGTTGATGAAGATGCCATAATTGATCGCAACTTCTGGCGTTTTTCCAACTGCGGCCTGTAACGGCACTTTCATGGTTGCGAAATCAGGCTCCCCGACGTTTTGAGTGGGTAATTTTTTGCCACCAAGAGTTGTCAATGACATCAAGCGCTACTCAGGATTAGTATGTTGGTGCTCGCCCCGCCGCGGTTCAAGCCTGCCGTCGTGCTCGCGGCCGTCAAGGACAA
>CAJQQK010000154.1 GCA_905480435.1 uncultured Hyphomicrobiaceae bacterium
ATTGCCTCTGGCTGGCGCAGCGGGATGACTGTAGGGTTCGACATAGGCGTATCGCTCCTCTGGAGTTTATGGCTGGTCTCGATAACCGCCACGATACGTCACCTCTCTCAGATTCTGTCACCCAATTTCGGTCATAGCTCACCAATTTGCGCGAAAATGCGAAACGGCGATATCAACCGAGCATTGTAGATACAGACTGGTTGGTTCTAAAGGACCTTCGCAAAGCCATTGAGAACATTGCCGATGAAGTCGTCAAACCAAGCATGAAAGTAATCGACTTTGGATGCGGAAACGAGCCCTATCGACAGGTGTTTGAGAAGCTTGGCGCGCGCTATCTTGGGGCTGATTATGGGACCGATCATGACCTTGCAATTTCAGCAAGCGGAAGAGTCGATGTGCCAAGTAATACCGCCGATGTTGTGCTCAGTGTTCAGGTTCTTGAGCATGTTCGCGACTTGGATGTCTATCTCGGTGAGGCGCGCCGCCTCTTGAAACCCGATGGCCAGTTGGTTCTTTCAACGCATGGGACCTGGCTTTACCACCCCCACCCGGAAGACCATCGCCGCTGGACCCGGCAGGGACTTTTGACAGACCTGGAAATGCGCGGATTTGAAGTCGTCGACTGCGTTCCCATTATTGGGCCGCTGGCTTGGACGCTGATGGTCAGGTTGACCAGTTTCGCCTACGTCCTGCGTAAATTGCCTATTGTAGGTCCTTTGCTCGCAGGCTGTGCCGCAGTTTTTTACAACGTACGTGCCATTTTGGAAGACAAAATCACGCCTGATTGGGTCCGATCCAACAACGCGTGCGTTTACGCTGTTCGTGCCCGTTTGATGCCAAATACCGCAAAGGGTAGTCAAGAGAGTACAAATCCATGAGCAACGATATTACAATTGAATCCGTGACCGAGGTGCTTGGTCGCCACGTGCCGCTATACACCTACAAGCCCCCTGCATATCAAACGGAGATGCTTTCATCGTTGTCTGCGCTTTGGGTCGAGCATCACGCGAGTGTACTCGACATTGGTGGCGGCAGTGGGATCATGGCTGAGGCGATCGCTAAATTTTTACCCGCTGGTACGGTTACCACAGTTGACATTGTCGACCGCTTTCTGCCGAACTTATCCATTCAATCGATGACATACGATGGCAGTCAGCTTCCGTTTGTGAACGATACATTCGATGCCGCTACGATAAACAATGTGGTCCATCATATTCCTGTCGCTGAGCGTCACAACATTTTCAAAGAAATCCGGCGGGTCGTCAACGGTCCACTTTATATAAAAGACCATCTTTCAACCGGGACGATCAGCAATGCTCAATTGGCGCTGCTTGACCTCATGGGCAATGTGCCGTTTGGCGGAATGACGAAGGCAAAGTACCTGAGCGCCAATGAATGGGGCGCCATTGCTCAGGCGTCTGGCTACACGATTGGCCAGCAATTATCTGGGACTTACCGGAGAGGTGTTCCAGCCGCTGTATTCCCAAACTCGCTCGAGGTTTCATACCGGTTCGACCCTGCAAATTAGCAATCGATCCTGTGGCCACACGCGAACAAGACAATCACGGACCGAATGGCATCTGGCTGGGAGAACTCGCTCGATTTAAAGTTCTCGATTTGACCCCACCCGTGCCTGACCAACGCCCGCGCGCCAACTGGCGGACTGGGGTGCCTACGTTATCAAAATCGACCGAACGACCAAAGTTGGCGTCGGTAGCGTGACGCGGCGAATTGACCAACATTCGACAATTACGGATCGATGTTTGGGTCAAGAATAGGCCAAAGTGACGTCTCTGCGAGTTGCTCAAAAGGACAAATAATCCTTTAAAATCATATGGTAGGCCCGGAGGGACTTGAACCCCCAACCAGACGGTTATGAGCCGTCGGCTCTAACCAATTGAGCTACGGGCCCTACCTAGAGCAATGTCGCAGACGTAACACACGTCGCGAAGCGCCGGACCATAGTTTTGGGCGGCGTAAAGTGCAAGAGGCTGTGCACGCCAACCGGATAACTTTGCAAAGATTTTGAACCGAGCCGAGTTGCCCGTATAAGCGGCGTCTGGCCTGGAGGCCGTGTACGGACACCGTAACACTGTGCCTGAACCACGGCTTGACGCAAACTTTGATCCATACCTGGGGGACGCCACTTTGAAAGCTGTGATCTTTGACCTTGATGGCACGCTAGTCGATAGCGCGGCGGCAATTTGTGCCAATGCCAATGAGCTGATGGCGGAACTTGGCTGCCCGCCTTTGGATGTCAAAGAGGCACAGAGCTATATTGGTCACGGAGCGCGTCGGTTCCTGGAGCAGGCCCTGGCGGTACGTGAAGGGGCATACGATGCCGCAACATTCGAGACGCGGATGGAGCGGTTCTATGAGATTTATGGTGCAGCGCCACCCGATGCCAATCCGCCATACCCCGGAGTGGAGGAAGTGCTGCGGACCCTTCATAGCCGCGACGGCGTCGCGCTTGGCATGTGCACGAACAAACCTGGTGTGCCGACGAAAACCATCATTGATGCCTATGGCTGGACGAATCTGTTCGGTGCCGTCCTGCCGGGTGACGCGCTCGCGGAACGCAAACCACACCCTTTGCCATTGTTGACAGCCGTTGAGCGGCTCGGAGCGAGCAGCGCCGTGTATATCGGTGATAGCGAGGTCGACGCGGCGACGGCTAAGGCAGCCAAGATCCCGTTTATTCTATTTACGGAAGGCTATCGCAAGACGCCCGTGGCAGAGATCAAGGCGGATGCCGTGTTTTCGGATCATGCGGATCTTCTGGCGATCATCGATCGCTTTTGACAGCGATTGGGCGCGAATTTCGCTGCATGTCACTAATCCGCCGACTTATTCAGGCTCCAATATGATCGAGGCGGGACGCGTATTGTAGAGGAACGATTGAATGCTCACTCGTAGAATGATGTGTTTGTGTTTCGCAGCCAGTGTGTTGGGTGTGCAGCCGGCGATGGCCCAAGTGGAGACGAAGCCACGGACGATAACCGTGTCGGCGTCTGGCTACGTCACGGCGCAGCCCGATATTGCGCAGATCGCGATTGGTGTCGTGACGGAAGCTAAAAGTGCGAAGACGGCGCTTGAACAAAATTCTAAGCTCGCCGCGGCTGTTCTGGCTGGGATCAAGCGGCTCGGGATTGATCCGAAAGATATCGCGACGCAGCAGTTCCAGGTGAGCCCGATCTATGAGCGGCGCAAATCATCAAGCGGCTATGCCGGCAACCGGGTCAACGGGTTTCGGGTGCGCAATATTGCAAACATCACGGTGCGCAACATCAAGCAAACCGGTAGCGTAATCGACCGGGCAGCTGAGTTGGGTGCCAATGATATCGGCGCAATCAATTTCGTGGTGACGGACATGGAAACGAAATTGGACGAGGCTCGACGCGCGGCGATGCACAACGCGGTCCGACGAGCAAAACTCTATGCTGAAGCGGCCAATGCTACTCTTGGCAGTATTCAAACGGTGTCCGAGCAATTTCATGGTCGGCCGCAAGCAGCTCAGTTCCGCCGAACGGCGCGGATGTCCGCTGCAGCGCCGATTGAGCCTGATCAGCAAAAGCTGGGTGTGACTGTCCATGCGGTCTGGTCATTAAAGTAGTGCAGATCGGGCAGCAAAGCGGTCCGGTTAAAGCTGACGCATCCAGAATTGCATGGTGTGCGGCGTCTCTTTGGTGTCCCCAACTTCGCGCCAATCGTAGTTGCCAGTCATGTTCGCAATGGGCGCGTAGCCGCGCTTATGCCAAAAACGATCGAGTGGCCAGTAAGTAGATGGCTTGCGCGGATCATCCACTGCGCGCACCACGCCGCAAAATGTTGAGTGCCTGAAATCGCCACCAACTTGGTTGAGCGCGTGCGCGTGGGCTTCGCGGTGGTCAAAGAAAGCGTGGCCGATGCCTTGACCACGGTATGCGGGCAGCAGCACGGATTCACCGCAGTAAAAGATGGTTGCGGGATTGAAGCCGTGTGCTTCGAATAACGGCACAAACTCCTGGCTGTGGCCTGCAAGCGGAGCAGCTGTTGCAGCGCCTATTATGCGCGAGCCGTCGTAAGCGCTGACGACGATCGCATCAGGCGCGGTGGCAAATGTCTTGAGGTAGTCGGATTCAGATTCTGCGTTGCCCACGTAGAGATAAGGCCATTCACGAAAGACGGCGAGGCGCAGTGCGCTCAGTTGATCCAGGCTTTCGGTGAGCCGGGCCCCGACCAGAGTTTCGAAACGGACACTCATGATGAAGGTTGCACCTTGAGGGATCGTCCGGCTGCAACTACGGCCTCATGGAACCCGACAAGGTCTGTGCGGACAGCTTCTATTGGACTGCTGTGCCGGACAACGGCTGGACCGGTTTCGCTGACGGCAACGGCGATCATCAGGTTTTCGGCCAAGCCGAAATCTTCGATTTGTACGTCAGCGGCATCGAAGTCGCCGGCGGGCAGCCCGATTGCACGGATGCCGTTTGCGCGCTCGGCATAATCACTGGTGACATTAGAATAGCCAAACACCGGCTTGCCAAGCGCGCGCATGAAACCGACCTCGAAAGCTGTCCCGGAATCCATCGCAGCGCCGCGAAACGGTGTCATGTTGGCAATGATCGCGTCGCATGAACGCATCAGGCCTTCGTTAGCAAGACTGATGCGGCGTGCCTGTTCGGCTGGCAATAGACCATCGAGGTCGAGTGCGCCATCAAGCGGGAAGACACCGGCCAGACCATGATCTTGGCAGATGTCACACTTGGCCGAGCCAATCGACTGGGCATTCGGCAGGAAGACATCGGGTCCGGCCAGATAAATGCGGGGAGGGACCGGTTTCGTCATTTCGTGGAACCTTCGTTGGTGAGACCTGGATGGCAACAGGCTCGGAGACCGCTTGACGACAACTGCTCCGATCCCGTATGGCCCGGGATATGAGCAGCATCGACCATCTCTTTGTGACCAAGATCTATCGCACAATTCTGCGTGGTAAAACCATTCAGTCCCTGAACGACGATCTGAGCCGTGCAACTTACGTATTTGCGGAAGATGACACCGCCGGCCAGGCCTGGAGCGAAGCTAAGAATTATGCGGGCTATACATCTTATGCGTCGCTCAATGATCTGACCTGGCGTTCGCCGGAGTTTGCTGATCTGAAAGAGCATATCGACGGCCATGTGCGGGATTTCTGCAAAGAGTTGGATTTTGATCTCGGCGGTGTGCCTCTGAGCCTCAATAGTATTTGGGTCAACCTTCTGGAACCCGGTGGCGCCCATAGTGCGCATATTCATACGCATTCCGTGCTGAGCGGGACTTACTATGTCGATGTGCCAGCCGGCGCCGGTGCGATCCGGTTTGAAGATCCACGCCATGGCTTGATGATGGCCGCGCCACCGCGCAAGGCGCGCGCCAAGCAGGATAATCGGTCGTTCATCTCGATCGACCCAAAACCCGGCATGTTGCTGCTCTGGGAAAGCTGGTTGCGCCATGAAGTGCCGGTTAACGCATCTGATGCGCCGAGGTTGAGTGTCAGCTTCAATTATGGCTGGGGTGACGGATAGAGCGCGATGGATAGCGAACGCATCGCCATATGGTGAATAACCAAACACCCGTAGAGAGACGACAAATCGCATTGCACAGGTGCCCAATGAGGCATTAAACAAGGCCCCATGACCGAAACGACAATGACCGAAACGACACCAAATAAATTACGCATTGCGCTCGCACAGTTGAACGCCTCGGTAGGTGATATCGACGGCAATATCGCGCGTGCCAAGGATGCCTGGCAAAAGGCGCGTGACGCCGGCGCGGACCTGATCGTGTTTCCAGAACTGTACGTCAACGGCTACCCGCCCGAAGACCTCGTCTTGAAGCCGGCATTTGCTGCAGCCTCACGCCGGGCGACGGAGCAATTCGCCCGGGACACGGTAGACGGCCCCGGCATCATCATCGGCGCGGTCTGGCCCGATGACGGTAAGCTCTACAACGCGGCAGCCTACCTCGATGGCGGCGCGGTGCGTGGCGTCCGCTACAAGGTCGATCTGCCAAACTATGGCGTGTTCGATGAAAAACGCGTGTTTGAACCAGGACCGCTGCCGGGACCGATCGATTTCCGGGGAGTGCGCATCGGCGTGCCGGTTTGCGAAGACATCTGGACAGAAGAAGTCACGGAGTGTCTCGAAGAGTGCGGTGCCGAACTGCTGATCGTTCCAAACGGATCGCCGTTCGACTGGCAGAAGACGGATGTGCGCATGAACGTTGCCGTCGCGCGCGTAAAAGAGACCAATCTACCGCTCGTCTATGTCAATCGGCTCGGTGGCCAAGATGAGCTGGTGTTCGATGGCGCATCGTTCGTATTGAATGCAGATGCAAGTCTATCGCATCAGATGCCGGCATGGCGCGAAGCGCTGACCATGACCGATTGGACGCGCGGGGCAGACGGATGGATCTGTCAGCCAGGCGAGCGTGTGTTGCTGGAAGAGGGCGATGCGGCAGCCTACGCTGCTTGCGTGCTTGGCCTGCGCGATTACGTCAATGGCAACGGCTTCCCAAATGTGGTTCTGGGGCTGTCAGGTGGCGTTGACTCGGCACTGGTGGCCGCCATGGCGGTCGATGCGCTGGGGCCAGACCGCGTGCACTGCATTATGCTGCCATTCCGCTATACGTCGGATGAAAGCCTGGTTGATGCGGCAGCCTGTGCCGAGGCGCTTGGCGTACGCTATGACACGGTGGCGATCGAACAGCCTGTGAACGGTTTTCTCGATGCGCTGGCGCCGATGTTCGAGGGCACCGAAAGCGGCGTTACGGAAGAGAACCTGCAGAGCCGGTCACGTGGCACAATCCTGATGGCAGTTTCGAACAAGTTCGGCGGCATGGTCGTGACAACCGGCAATAAGAGTGAGATGTCGGTCGGTTATGCGACGCTTTATGGCGACATGAATGGTGGCTTCAATCCGATCAAAGACCTCTACAAGACCGAGGTTTACCGGATCTCAGAGTGGCGCAATGAAAACAATCCAGCAGGTTCGCTCGGGCCTGATGGTGTTGTCATTCCAACCAACATCCTGACCAAGGCGCCGACGGCTGAGCTGCGCGAAAACCAAACCGATCAGGACAATCTTCCTGAATACGATGTGTTGGACGAGATCTTGCGCTCATTGGTCGAACGGGAAGAGCCTCTGCCCGATATCATCGCGCGAGGCTATGACGCTGAGACCGTCAAGAAGGTCGAGCGGTTGCTCTATATTGCGGAATACAAGCGGCGCCAGGCCGCACCAGGCGTAAAGATATCGAGCCAGAATTTCGGGCGCGACAGGCGTTATCCGATCACAAATAAGTTCCGCGAAATGCTCGATTGATTGACTAAAGCACGTCGCGTTTAATAGGAGCCATAAATAGTCCGAAGGTTGGGCAATTTATGGCGCATTGTGAATCCTTTAACACGCGACATGCTGTAAGTGAGCCTTTGACCAGTTGATCATCGGGACGGGAGCGCCAACCGACATCAGAAGTCAGCGGACTGGTGAGAGTTTATCTTTTTTCACAGGTGGCGTGGCGGCCGGTGCCTGCTGTGAGGCTGAGCCGGCATTGGCGCTTTGTGGAACAAACTCGCTGACCTTGCAGGAACAGCCTTGGACGAACTCTTTGCGATAGCGAAAGGCTGTGCGCAGTGACGTATAAGGTTGCTGGGTTGCCTGCGACACCATCTGTTCAACTGCGCCACCAGGGTTCTGGTGGAAGTAAAGATCAGTCGGCGCTGCGCATTTCGACTGGCAGACGTTCTGGTCGCGACCGAAATGCGTTGGCAACGTTGAAAAGCTCACTGGGAAATAGTAGCCGTCGCAGAGCCTGACACAGACGGTGCGGTAGGTCGCAAACGGGAGACCGCCAAACAGGTTGCCCGGCCCCCGTGCGCCAGCGCCATCATTGTCCTGCCAGAAATTGGTGAACGGATCACGCCGCCGTGCCTCGCGTTGGTAGTTTGCACCACAGTTGTTGCGGGCGAGCGCGCGGACAATTTCATCCTGACGCTCGCGATTGCCGCCTGACTGAATTTGGCGCAACTCGGTTGATAATTGTTCCACGCGGCGCTCTGCGGCGCGTGCCGCGTTGTCAAGTTTGTGGCAAATGCGTGAGCGCCGAAGCGTGCGGGTGAAAAGAAACGACTCGTAGCAATTTCGGCGCTCCAGATCTCTTTCGGTGCGCCGGAGGTTGCGTCGCTGCTCTCCAAGACCAGTGCGCAGCTGCTGAATTGTGCCTTGAGAATTGGATTGTCGTTGGGCGTCGACAGCGAGGCGTTGCTCAAGCTGCAGACAGATCGGTGAGCGATTAGCGCTGAAATTGGTGCCGGGCTGTTGCCCTTGGCGAAACTGGCCGTAGTTTGGAGCGGGCTCTCGTCGCGGTTGCGGCCGGCGGCGCGGTGGTTCGCGCGTGGTCGTCCAAGGCAGCCAGCTCTGCGCGAGCGCTGAGTGCGAAAATACGGTCGGCCCCGCGGTCGCCACTGCAACCCCAGCCAATACCGTCCACCATATTGTCCGTTGGTATCCCACCGGTCTCTTCCGCGTTGGCGCCGTCGTCATGGCGTTGTGCTGATCCCCAGGCAAGACCCAAGGCTCTGACCCACACGTGTAACAACATCTGAGGGTAGGTCGTCAATGCAGCGCAAATAGGGCGCGAACCGTATGAGGGGAGTGCGGGACACGTAACGCATTGAGACTGTGGATAACTTGCCATCACAGGCTCGCATGCGTAGATTGCAGCTCTTTTCGGGAGCGCGGGGTCGATAGGGTTTTGGCAAGGATTTGGGTCGGTAACGCTTGACGTCGGACCGGCGATCGGCGCATAAGCCGGACCATGACGAGGCACATCATTTATACCGCCATTTGCCCTTGCGGCATTATGATTTCGAGCTAGTGCATAACAGCTGGCGCGCGGCCTCCCCCTTTGCCCAAAGCGGATCGAGTGACGCCCTGTCAGCCGGCGAAAGGGCCGTTACGTGAGCGCCGTTACAAATCCCATTCAATTGTACGACACCTTGCGCCGCAAGAAGGTCGCGCTTGAGCCGATCGACGCGACCAATGTGCGGATGTATGCGTGCGGCCCGACAGTTTACGACCATGCCCATATCGGCAACGCACGGCCGGTCATCGTGTTCGATGTGTTGTTTCGGCTGTTGCGATATACCTTCGGCGCGGACCATGTCACCTACGCGCGCAATATTACTGACGTCGACGACAAGATTAATGCGCGTGCGGCTGAGGAATATCCGAAGCTGCCGCTCAACGATGCGATTGCCGAAGTCACCAGCAGAACGACGGCGCGGTATCACGCGGATATCCGGGAACTCGGTGTGCTGGAGCCGACGATCGAGCCGCGTTGCACCGCGCACGTTCCGCAGATGGTGGCGATGATTGAAACGCTGATCGAGAAAGGCTTTGCCTACGAGGCAGAAGGCCATGCTCTGCTCGATACCAACAGCGTACCTGAATACGGGCAATTGTCTGGCCGCTCATTGGATGAGATGATTGCCGGCGCCCGCGTTGAAGTCGCGCCCTATAAGCGCAATCCAAGTGACAGCGTGCTTTGGAAGCCATCAACCGACGCGCAACCTGGTTGGGACAGCCCATGGGGACGTGGCCGGCCAGGCTGGCATATCGAGTGCTCCGCGATGGCAGCTGAGCACCTGGGCGACGTGTTTGATATCCATGGCGGCGGGATCGATCTGACGTTTCCGCATCATGAGAATGAGCTCGCACAGTCGCGTTGCGCACATGGCACGGACGGCATGGCCAACATCTGGATGCATAATGGCTATCTCCAGGTCGAAGGCGAGAAGATGTCGAAGTCGACGGGCAATTTCATTACGATCACGGAACTGCTGGAGAGCCACAATTTCGGTGGACGCAAGTGGCCGGGGGAAGTGCTGCGACTGGCCATGTTGATGACGCACTACCGCCAGCCGATAGACTTTACGATGAATACGCTGGAAGCCGCCGAAAAGATCCTCGACGGTTGGTATCGGATGATTGGCGATGTCGCCGCGCCGCCGACTTCCGATTTCGAGATAAAGCTCGCGACCGACGCGCTTGGCGACGATCTCAATACGCCGAAAGCTATCACGCTGCTGCATTCGTTCAGCGATGATGTTCGAACAGGCGCCGGAGATGCAGCAGGCAGTTTTAAGCGTGCCGCCAACCTGATTGGTTTATTGACCATGACGGCGAGTGAATGGAACGCCTTGCAGCGGGCCGATATGAGCATTGACGAAGCGCAGATCGCAGCACTGATCCAAGAGCGCCTTGATGCGCGGGCCGCCAAGAATTTTGCGCGATCAGACGAAATTCGCGATCAATTGGCAGCCGACGGCGTTCAACTCAAGGATGGCAAAGACCCGGCGACGGGCGAGCCCATAACGACGTGGCAAGTGAAACGTTGAACTTTACGACTGACCCAATGGCTTAACCATCCTAGACTAAGGACAGTTACTAGCGCTTCGTTAAGGTGACCGTGTCAATTTGGTGGTGACCAATAAACGTTCTGATAGTAGTGAGTGCGTGCACATTATGACGACATCCGACCCAAGAGAACGGCTCTACCTGTTCGACACTACGCTGCGTGATGGCGCGCAGACGACGGGTGTTGATTTTTCGGTGGCCGATAAGGCGCGCATTGCAGGCGTCTTGGACGAGATTGGCATTGATTATATCGAAGGCGGCTATCCGGGTGCCAATCAGACGGACACCGAGTTCTTTGCCTCGGCTCCGAAATTCCAAAACGCGACGTTTACCGCCTTTGGCATGACTAAGCGGGCCGGCCGCTCAATCTCTAATGACGCGGGTTTCCAGAACATTATGCGCGCACCGGTCGACGCGGTGTGCCTGGTTGCAAAAGCCTGGGACTATCACGTGCGTGTCGCGCTTGGCACAACCAACGAGGAAAACCTTGATGGCGTGCGTCAGTCTGTCGACGCACTGGTCGCGGCCGGTCGTGAAGCGATGATCGACTGCGAACATTTCTTTGATGGCTACAAGAGCAATCGGGCGTATGCGCTCGACATCGCGCGGACCGCTTATGAAGCTGGCGCGCGCTGGGTCGTTCTGTGCGACACCAACGGAGGGACACTGCCGCACGAAGTAGCTGAGATTGTAGCTGACGTGATGACGATCGTGCCGGGCAGCAATGTCGGCATTCACGCGCACAACGATACAGAAAATGCCGTCGCCAACACATTCGCCGCCGTCCGCGCCGGTGCTCGACAGATCCAGGGCACGATGAACGGCATTGGAGAGCGCTGCGGCAACGCCAATTTGACGTCGGTCATTCCGACATTGCTGCTCAAGAGCGAATATGCCGATCGCTTCATCACACAAGTGACGCCGAGCCGACTGATGCGGTTGACGCACGCCAGTCGATTTATGGATGAGGTTCTCAACCGCTCGCCTAATCGTCAGTCGCCATATGTTGGGGAAAGCGCGTTTGCGACCAAGGCCGGCATTCACGCGTCGGCGATCCTCAAAGAACCTGAGACGTATGAGCATGTAAAACCCGAAGTGGTCGGCAACCAACGCCGAGTGTTGGTGTCAGATCAAGCTGGACGATCGAATATCCAGGCGGAGCTGGAACGTATTGGGATCGATATCACCAAGGGCGACGACCGTGTCACAGAGTTGCTTGATGAGGTGAAATCCCGTGAGGCGCTCGGCTATGCATATGAGGGCGCTGACGCATCGTTCGAATTGCTGGCTCGCCGGATGATCGGTGACGTGCCGCATTATTTCTCCGTGGACTCGTTTCGGGTGATGGTCGAGAAACGCCACAATGCGCTCGGCGAACTCGTGACGGTGTCGGAAGCCACGGTAAAAGTATTCGTCGATGGCAGCGATACGCCGCTCTGGTCTGTCGCTGAAGGCAACGGTCCGGTGAACGCACTCGACCAGGCCTTGCGCAAAGATCTTGGCCGCTACCAAAAGCACATCAATGCGATTGAGTTGGTCGACTATAAGGTGCGGATCTTGACCGGTGGCACAGAAGCGGTGACGCGGGTTCTGATTGAATCGCGTGATATCGAGACAGCGGAGCGCTGGGTGACGGTTGGCGTTTCGACCAATATTGTCGATGCCAGTTTCGAGGCGTTGATCGACTCGATGAATTACAAACTGATGCGCGATGGTGCCGACGTCCGGGGCATGCTGGAAGCAACGGTCTGACTTAAAGACGCGCGGTTAACTAATGCGAAGCAGACCCACTCGTTTCGGACTGCGCGAGCAGCTCAATGGCCGCTTCTTTGGCTGAGCATTTGCCCGAGAGCACGGCTTCGATGAGCTGGTCTGAGCGGTAGTCCGCGTCGCCCTCCAATGCCGCCTGGATCGCGCTGACGGCGAGCCTCTCGACGATGTAACGTCCGCGTTGATGCCGGCGCTCAGCTGCGGTCGTCTGAGCCAGTTTGGTTGCGAGCAGTTCATCGGTGGCGGCCGCTAAGGCTTCGACCCCGAGTCCGGTAGTCGCCGTGGTTTGCAGGATATTAGGTGCGCGTCCAATGCCTTCGCGCAGAGAGATCGCGGCTTGCAGTTGTTGCGCGGTCTCACGTGCATCGGCGCGGTCGCCCTTGTTGACGACGAGCACGTCGGCGATCTCCAGCAGACCAGACTTCATCGCCTGAATGCCATCGCCGAGACCCGGCGCAACGATAACTACGCCGATGTCGGCCACTGCTGCGATATCGACTTCGTTCTGGCCGGTGCCAACCGTCTCCAAGAGAACGAGATCGTAGTTGGCAGCATCGAAGGCGTCGATGATCCGCGCGGAAGACGGCGAAAGACCGCCAAGATGGCCATGGCTTGCAAGCGAGCGGACGAACACGCCGTCATCGTCAAGTGCTGCGGTCATGCGGATTCGATCACCCAGAAGTGCACCGCCTGAAACCGGACTGGAAGGATCAACGGCGATCACCGCAAGGCGTTTTCCAGCATCGCGCCAGACTTTGATGAGCGCGTTGACCAATGTCGATTTGCCAGCACCTGGTGGACCGGTAAAACCAATGACGGCAATCCCGCTCAGATGTGGCCGTAGTGCTTCGACAAGGCCGCCACAGTCGGACCGGCCGTCTTCAAGTGTGGTGATGATTTGAGCGAGCGCGCGCCGGTCCCCCGCTATGGCCTCAGCTAAAAGAGTATCGGGCGCGGTATTGCGAGACATGGGTTTCAAAACCAGATGCCTGGGAACCGATAGCGCGGACGCATCTCGATCAGACTGGCGGTGACAATCGAGACGAACGGCTCTTCGCGGATCAGTATTGGTGGCAGATTACGGGGGACGGTTATTTCTTCCAATCGGGCAATGCGGTTCGCAGTCGTTGGGTGCGATCGCAATACGGATGGCTGTGGGATTTTTCGACCGGGGACAGGCATCGTCAGGTCTTCCCAGAAAACGCCGGTGTGACGCTCCAGGCGCAGCAAGGCCGATGACAACCAGGATGGGTTTCCGGTCAGCTGTGCGGCTTCAAGATCAGCATCGTATTCTCGAGCACGTGACAAGCCAAGCTGCAACAGACTGGACAGCAGAGGCGCAAGATACAGGATGATTACGGCCGGCCAGGATACCAACGGCTCACCGTCAACCAGCATGCTGAAACCGTTCAGTACGACGAGTATCATCGCGAAGTACGACATGCCTTGGACCAGCCGACTGGCGATGTCGGCGATCGCCATGACGCTCAGATCATTGTTTTTGATATGACTAACTTCGTGCGCAAGGACAGCTGCCAACTCTTTCATGGTGAGTTTGCGTAATAATCCCTCAGTGATAGCGACGGCTGAACGCTCACGAGAACCTGTCGCAAACGCGTTGAGTGTCAGGCTTGGAATGATGTAAAGCGATGGCGTCGCTGGTAGACCGGCACGTTCGGATAGCACCTTGACGATGTGCCCGAGTTGGGCGCCGGATTGTTCTGTAACCGATGTCGCGCGATAGGCACGCATGATCAGCTCAGGCGGCGTGTTGCGCGCCACCATGAACATCAAGACCATCATGATAGCTGCTGCGATAAGACCCGTGGCACCCCAGATGAGAGTGACCGGAAGGCCCAGCAAACCGGCCATGCCGTTCAACAATGCCACCGTGTGCAATTGGTTTTGAACTTTATGTGCGAGCAGCATCGGACCGCTCCCGCCCGCATCTTTGGTCGTTGCCTGCGCACGCGTTGGTGAAATCCGAAAGGGCATACGCAGGCGTTTGAATGCCTTGCCGTCCGAAACTTCAGAATTTCTCCGTGACAGAAATTTCATTGGTCAATGGCGCCCGCTGCGCTGCAATTCTTTGGATGGCCGGCACGACATCTTCGGCATGTTCGACAACCTCAAAATTAACCTCAAGGCCCTCTCGGATGAATTTTTGGCCACGCATATGCTCCAGCAATGACAAGAATGGCGACCAGAAATCAGCAATATTGGCGATAACAACCGGCTTACCGTGCTGACCAAGTTGCGACCAGGTTAACTGTTCGACGAGCTCTTCCAGCGTACCGATGCCACCTGGTAGGGCGACAAATGCGTCAGACCGCTGGAACATGAGCATTTTTCGCTGATGCATGTCATCGACGACAATCAATTCATCGACATCTTTCAGCATCTTTTCTTTGTCAGACAGAAATGTGGGGATAATTCCCGTGACGTGGCCGCCTTTGTCGAGCGTCGCGCGGGCGGTTTCGCCCATCAAACCAAGGCTGCCGCCGCCATAAACGAGACCGAGACCAGCGTCAGCGATGGCATGCCCCAACGTTCGAGCAGCGGCCGCATATCGTGGATCGGTACCGGGGCCGGACCCGCAGTAGACGCAGACTGTATTGATGTTTTCCAAATTTCTTTCCTGAATACTCTCCAAAGCCATGTTTATTGGTTTTCTTATTAAATCCTAATGGCAAGAAACACTATGCGGCCCGAGCGGCCAGATTGCGGGCAAAATTAGGACTCTTCCAATCACCTTGGCTGCAAAGCCGACCTGTGCCCCCCATATGTAGCGCTTAAGCGCCCGACACCAATGCCAAATTAACGCATCGTGGCTAAAAAGGGCGTAGCGCGTATCGCCGAGAAGCCATTCGTGCTAACTATCTGGTTAATATGCGTGAAATTAGTAAATGAGTAGGCCGGACCATGCCGGAGAGTAAAAAGTACAGTGCCGTGTTTGCCGGTTGTGCACTCGCTGTTCTAGGTGCCTGGACGACGCTGATTGTTGGCGTGGCGGCATTGTCATCGGGGCAATCGGACGCCATTCGGAGCCATGACGTTTCCGCGCGTGCAACTGGCGGCATGGGTCAAACTCATCAAGGCCAATCATATCAAGGCTTAGCGGGACCGCTGGCCAATCATTTGAAGCGTCGCTTCGCGCAACATCCAACATTTACACATCTAAGGCTTAGCCACAGCACGGGCCGGGGCTTGTTCGCTGGTCGCGGCGCGCCCAATCACCGTGTGGTTCTGCTTAAAGGGCAACGAACGCTTGCCGATACCCGGACGAACGCGAACGGCGAATGGCAGATCTCAGCCGCCATTACTGAGATTGCAGGCACCCACGCCTTCTCGCTGGAACAGCGCATGGACGAGGGCCAATATGTTGCGGGTGAGAGCCTTCGGCTGCATGTGCCAAAGAACTACCAGGAAACCGTCGATGTTACGAACCACGGCGCGGCCGCAGGTTTCCAACTGGTCGCCGTTCGTGCTGATGGAGAAGACATAGGCTCGGCAGCATCTCGCAAATTCGACGAATTGCTGCGTGATGGCAGCCTTGATGGCAATACAGACAAATCGACTGACAAGCCCCGCCGCATAGCACAACGCGGCGGCGACATTCTGGAGCCAGCTTGGAGCTGGCTGGAAGACGCCAATCGATCATACCACGGTGAAGTCGTGCCGCGGATCAAACGTGGCGGTGGATCACAATCGGTCGCGGTGAGTAGCAATCGACGAGACCGCGAGGAAGTTGTCACTCCGGTTCGGCGTTGGCGTGAAGAAGGCGACAGTGGCTGGCCCACGGTTGGTTCGTGGGCTCCATTAGGCATCGGCGAATGGATGACCGCAGCCCGGCGCGGATATTCAACCGAAATCGTTCCACGCCTGAGCGGCAAGGTGCCATCAGTCATTATTGCACGACGACCTGACGAGGTTGATGAACGTGAAACTGATGCGCAGCGGCAGCGTCGGCTTGAACGGGAGCGCAACGCGACCGATGAGGCTGAGCGTCAACGCCTGGCAGCGGAGCGCCGCCGCCGAGCTGAGGAACAACGTCGTGTCGACGAGGAAAAACGCCGCGTTGCCGACAAGCAAGAGGCTGAGCGCGCAGCAGAGCAGCGCCGCCGTGACGATGAAGAGGAAGCCCGCAAGATCGCTGAAGAGCGTCGCCGGGTTCTGGAGCGCCGTGCCGAACAGCAACGTTTAGCGGCTTTGGGCAATCGCGACAAAGAAGTGGAACTTGAAGCTGAGCGCCGTCGCGCCCGTGAGGCTGAACTCACCCGCGCTCAGGAGGAAGCTGAAAAAGCAGCACTCGAGCGCCAGCGTCGTGCCGAACTGGAAAACCAACAGCGCGATGAGAACGAAGCACGTCGCAGCAAAGCTGAGGCATTTGAGCAGGAACGCCAACGCCTCGCCCAACTGCGCCTGCAGGAGCGCGAAAAAGCACGCGAAGAAACTGAGCGCTGCCGGCTTGCGACGCAACGGCGTGATCGCCTGACCGCCGAAGCAGAAGCGATCAAACGCCGCCGCGCCCAGGCGACTTTGCGTGCGCGTGAAGATGAGCAGCAGCGGTTAGAGCGCCAACGCGAAGAACGGCGCCAAGAGCAACGGGTGGCTGCAGCTGAACGAGAGCGCGAACGGCAACGAGCACAAGAAGAAGCACGTCGACTCGAAGAGCAACGTCGCCGAGTGGCATTGGCAGCTGAGCGTGCACAGCAGGAGGCAAACGCGGTTCCCAAGCCAACTCAGCGTCCTCGACGTTTTGCGCAGAACACTTCACGAGATCGCAACCGTTTCCGCGTGCGAGACACCGAGATTGAATTTCGCAACAGCGACCGCACCACGGAGCGAACCAATCGTTCGAGCCAGACTGAAGACCAACCTCGCCGCACCACGCAGAGGCGTTTCCAGGATCTCAATAGCTTCAGAGTGCGCGACACCGAGATCGAAATTTCGGGTAGTGATCGATCGACAACAAAGTCAACGCCGAGCACCAAGCGGGCCGAGCTGCCGCGCCAGCAAATCAAACAAGTACGAAAGCCTCGTCGGCTTGCCTCACTGCGCACGGCACAACTCCGCCGAAAGGCAAAGGCGCGTCGGCGCAAGTCAAAAGTGCGTGGATATCGCCGCCGGCTTGCGAGCAAAAGCAAGAGCCGTTGTGGTCGCCGAGCCGGACGTCGCGTCGATCCACCAGGCACGTATGTGGTGCGAAAAGGTGACAGCCTCTGGCGGATATCGAAACGGCATTATCGGCTGGGTCGTTACTTCAAGACGATCCACCGGGCTAACGCGCGAAAAATCCGCAAAGCACGTCTGATTTACCCGTGCCAGCGTTTTCATCTGCCGCGTCGCAAATAAATATTGGGCTCAAGTGAGTTGTCGGCGTTCAAACAACCTTAGCGCCCGCGTGGGCGATCGTGTGTCGATGCTGCGGTTGCATGATCCGGCCAATGCTGCGACGTTGCCGGCTGGTGCTTGAGCGCAGGTAACGAACTCCACATGACATCACAAAATGAAACGCCGACTGGTGATCGGACAAGTGCGCCGAAGGTGGGGCGCTTGCGCCGCATGTTCGGAAACATTCTGGCGCCAGGCGCGGAACCGGCGAACGAACATGACCGGCGGGACCATTGGCGCCTTGCACACGGACTGCTGCCGTTCGTATGGCCGGAAGACCGACCCGATCTGCGTCGCCGGGTCGTGTTGGCTGCGATCATCCTGGTTATCGCCAAAATCATCACGGTTCTCGTTCCGGTTTTCTTCAAGGAGGCAACCGACCTGCTCACCGAGCAATCGACCAGCCAGGGGGCTGCGATCGCGGCGGGCGTTGCGATGTGGGCAAGCGCCATGGTCGTGGCTTACGGCATCGGGCGGATTGCGATGGCGGTGCTGACCCAGGTTCGCGATGTGCTGTTCACAGCGGTTGGTCAGCACGCCGTACGAACGCTCAATAATCGAACATTTCGGCATCTCCATCGCTTGTCATTGCGGTTTCATCTTGAACGAAAAACGGGCGGCGTGTCGCGGGTTATCGAACGGGCCACCCGGGCGATCGAGCTGATCATGCGGATGGGGGTGTTGAACCTGCTGCCAACGCTGCTGGAATTCGTCCTCATCGCATTCGTCCTGCTGTACTTCTTCAACTGGGTCTATCTCGTCATCGTGGCCTCAATGATCGGCTTCTATATGTGGTTCACGCTGTCTGCGACGGAGTGGCGGATCACCATTCGCCGCGAAATGAATGACAGCGATACCGAGGCGAATACCAAAGCGATTGATAGCCTGCTCAACTACGAGACCGTGAAATATTTCGGCAACGAAGAGATGGAGCAACGCCGGTTCGATCACTCGATGGCGCGCTATGAGAAAGCTGCAATCCAGACGTACTATTCGCTGGGTGTGCTGAATGCCGGACAGGCCGTGATCTTCACGGCCGGGCTGACCATTTGCATGGTTCTGGCCGCCTACGGGGTGACGACCGGCGCGCACACGATCGGTGATTTCGTGATGATCAACGCGCTTATGATCCAGCTCTATATGCCGCTGAATTTCATGGGGTTCGTCTATCGCGAGATCCGCCAGGGGTTGGTTGACGTCGAGACGATGTTCAAGTTGTTGGAAGAACCCGAAGAGATTAGCGATCGCCCGGATGCGAAGCCATTGCAAGTCAGCGCTGGGCGTATCGAGTTCCGCAACGTTAATTTCCATTACGACGCGGAACGCCCAATCTTGAAGGATTTGTCTTTCGAGGTCCCCGAGGGTGGCATGCTCGCGATCGTCGGCCCGTCTGGTGCCGGCAAATCAACGATCAGCCGTATTCTGTTCCGTTTCTATGAGATTTCCGATGGCGCGGTGTTGATCGACGGCCAGGATATCCGCGATGTGACGCAGAAATCACTGCGTGCCGCGATCGGAATGGTGCCGCAGGACACGGTGCTGTTCAACGATACAATTCGCTACAATATTCGCTATGGCAGGCCCGATGCGACCGACGCAGAGATCGAAGAGGCAGCTCGCCTAGCTCAGATCGACACGTTTATTCGTCAGCTTCCAAAAGGTTATGATACGGCCGTCGGCGAACGTGGCTTGAAACTATCGGGCGGCGAGAAGCAGCGGGTTGCGATCGCACGGACTATTTTGAAGAGCCCGCCAATCCTGATGCTGGACGAAGCAACGAGCGCCCTCGACAGCCAGACGGAAAAGGACATCCAGGACTCGCTTGATGCGGTTGCCAAAAACCGCACGACGCTTGTGATCGCACATCGTCTTTCGACGATTGTGCATGCGGATCGGATCCTGGTTCTTGAACAGGGCGTGCTGGTTGAACAAGGCACGCACGCTGAGTTGGTTGAGCGTGACGGGCTCTATGCATCCCTATGGAACAAGCAGCAGGAAGCCGAAGAGGCACGCGCCAAACTTGCCCGCACCCTCGAAGAGGCAGAGCGTCTTGGTGCGATACGACCGGATGGTTCTTAGCGGTTGAGCGCCATCACCAAGCTGCCAACGCGGCCACCGTTTTCCGCAATGTAGTTCTCAAACAAGCGCTGCAGAAAGGGCGTCACCCAGAAGCCGAGCACTTGGGCATCGCGCACTTTGAACGTCTTGCGATTTGGGATCAGCATCCATCTCACATCGTAGGTGGTGCCGTCCTTGAGGATAATCTGACTATCGACAAGTACACTGCGACCGTCACGAATGGCGGATGGTGCAAACTTGACGCGGTGGACGGCATATTTAGGGGATTCTTTGGCAGCATATCGTCCGATGAACCGTCCCAGACCGCGGTAATACGAGGTGCGTTGCTTGTGCTGCAGGCCACGGCGATAGTTGCCAAGAGCATACATGCCAATGGCCGGTACGTGCCCGTAACGCTTAACAACGCGCTCGAACGATCCAGCCGTTCCTTTTTTCTGCGCGTTGATGAGAGCCGCCGCGGCCCGCCGCATGAATTTCACCGCAGCGTCATCTTTCGCGTGGGCGACCGTCATCGAGCCGACGACGGCTACCAGGCCAATGACAACGGCCATAACGGCGCGCAGGCCCGTATGGATCGGAAATCGGAATAAAACCAACGGTGTGCTCATTTTAAAAGGTTCCAGTTTTTTCGCCGGATCGAGGCCTTGGGTTCTTAGAACCCCGATATTGGGACCAAAGCAAGGCTTGGCACCACTGAACGAACAACAGAACAGGCAATTGTTCGCAACTTACATTCACGTAAATGCACCCTTAGGTCCCGACAGCCGGAGCATCCG
>CAJQQK010000155.1 GCA_905480435.1 uncultured Hyphomicrobiaceae bacterium
ACGTGTGGCTCTACAATCAGCAGCTTCCTCAATCAGCCTTGGGCAGTAAGACGCCCTTGCAGACGATGAAAGAATGGCACAAAATCAAACCAGAGCTGTTCTGGAAACAGCCAAACTACCTTCCGGGATGTGACACTTAGGAGCAGATCATGGGCAGTCTGTTTGACGGATTGGGCAAATTGCTGAAAGAGACCGAGCCAACCGACAGCGAGGTGGCAGAGGCGCAATGTGCGATGGATCTTGCGATGCAGGCGGCGATAGAGAAGCATGCGGCTCGTGATGAATTGGATTGCGCACCCAGCGTTAAAGTGGTGCGGCGCAAAAGCGTCAGCGCGTTTGGTCGCCGCGGCGCCTGATCCGCGATTAAAGCTCGCTTCCAATCGGCTGGTGACAAAACGATGCATGGCTCGGCAGTGTGCAAAGCCATGCCGTTGCTGCTATTCCGCAGCGGTCGCGTACTGACGTGCGAAATTAAGGAGCGCGTCGTCGGCGCACGCTTCGATAGGCGTGAAATCCTGATGCGCTATCCACTCCGGGCGGGTTGGTTTGCGGATGTGGTTTGAGACCGCGTTCAGCGTGAGATAAACAATTTTACGCGGATACGGCGTGATGTTGCCAGCGGAGCCATGCACGAGGTTGCCGTGGAACATGAGTACGCCGCCGGGCTTGCCGGTTGGTGCGACGAGGCCGCCATTAGCAACCATCTTCTCAACTGTGTCTTCGTCGAGTGTCCAGAGCGGATAGCTCGTCGTTGATGTGTCGTGGGCGGCATCAAGGATGCCGTGCTTGTGACTTCTTGGTAATAACATTAACGGACCGTTGAACGGGAACACCTCGTCAAGGAAGACCGCGATGTTCATGGCGCGTGGTTCGGGCATGCCGTCATCGCGGTGCCAGGTGCCAAAATCTTGATGCCATTGCCAGACATCACCGGTGAACTTCGCTTTAGCGTTGATCTTGTATTGGTGCATGTAGACTTTTTCGCCAAACGCCTGCTCAAGCGGTTCAATCAAGCGGGGATGGCGGCCAAGGATGCCAAACGCTTCGTTATAGGTGTGGGCTGCAAAGGCTGTGCGGGGTGCGCCTGATGTTTCGCGCCAGACTTCTTCACGTTCCTCGGCGTAAATTTTCTCGCCTTCTTCGTTGAGCACGGCGACTTCTTCGGGCGAAAAACAGTTTTCGAGGAAGATCCAACCTTCTTCGTCGAAGTGTTCTAGTTGCTGTTGAGTGAGTTTCATGAGGGCGTCTCCTGGATTGTTATTCAGCGGCTTCTGCTTGGGGCAACTCGGTTGCTGCCTGGAGGGCTGCGTTGTGGGCATGGGCGCGTGCGAGACCTTCTGCGAGGTCGGCCTTGCCGGAAAGTACGGCATCTACAATAGCTGCGTGCTCGGACCAGATGCCGGCTGCGCGATCGTCTGCGCCGAGGACGAAGCCCATGGAACGCATGAATTGCGGCCACTGCTCGGCAATGGTGTGCGCGATTTCGGGGTTGCCGGAAAGCTCATGGAGGCATGAATGGAAGGCGACGTCGGCTGCGACCAGGGCACTGATGTTGGCGGATGGCTGAAGTTGCCGGCCGGCTTCCAAGGCTTGCTTGAGTGCTTCGATAGCAACGCCTGGGGCGTGACCGCTGTGGCAGCGTTCAGCTGCAAGGCGTGCCGCGAGACCGTCAAGCATCTCACGGATCTGATAGAGGCGCATGATCCGCTCGCGCTCAAGTGGTGCGACGGCGAGACCGCGTTTGCCGTGTTCGATCAATAGGCCACGACGTTTGAGGATTTGCAGTGCATGGCTGACGGGTTGGCGCGAAACGCCGAGCATCTCAGCAACGCTCTCCTGAGTAAGCCGCTGGCCCGGTGCGAGATCGCCGGACGTAATCGCGGCGACAAGCCGGTCGTGGACCTGATCAATTAAGGCAGGGACTGTCTGCAGTTGTTCCAGAGACCAATCCTCCAAGTTGCTAACCTTGGAATAGCATATTGGAATTCTGAATTCAATATGCTATTTGCGAGATGGCCGTGGAGGATAGGCAGGGGCTGTCGAGGCAGAAAGTTATCGCGCGGGCTTTGCGCGGCGCGGCGTAT
Organism: uncultured Hyphomicrobiaceae bacterium; assembly: GCA_905480435.1. Lineage (GTDB taxonomy): Bacteria > Pseudomonadota > Alphaproteobacteria > Rhizobiales > Hyphomicrobiaceae > CAJQQK01. The sequence goes on from CAJQQK010000155.1 coordinate 2,085, forward strand.
CAGGCAGCTATCAGCCACTGCAAGGCGGTCGTGTATGGTGTGAGGGTCACTTCTAGGTTGGCGCTGCCTGAAGCGGCGCCAATGGCGATGTGCAGGGCTGCGCCCCAGATCGATACCACGACAGCACTGATGAGGAAGCTAGTTATGAATGTCTTGCCTTGAGTGGCGGTTTTCTGGGCTTGTAGGGCGATGTGGATTGAGCGGGCGGCCACGATGTCAGGATTCTGCTTGTAGAATGAGGTTGCGGCCGTTCTGACCATCGGTGCTGGTGGGGAGAGAGGCATGGTGTTGGGTCTCGTTTGTTGGCGTTGCGATGATGCCAATGTGCCAGCCAGGAGCTGTGCGGTCTGTGAGATGCTTCACAAGCGGCTGGAAATGTCTCGATGTGTGGCTTGCGCCACTTCGTCCGGTTCATCATGATGCCGGCCAATAGAAATGCCCGATCAATGAGGAATGCCATGCAGAACCGAGCCAATCAGCCAGCACGCAATCTAAGGCTGCACGACACGGATAATATCATTGTTGCGGTCGATGGATTGATGCCTCAGGCGGATGCACTGGGTGTGTTGGCGCAAGCGCGGATCCCGCGCGGGCACAAGATGGCGGCGGTGAAAATCGCAAAGGGGCAGCCGATCCTGAAGTTTGGCCAGATCATTGGTTTTGCTGGTGAAGATATCGAGCCTGGCCAGCACATTCACACGCATAACTGCGATTATGCGGAGTTTGATCGTGACTATGCGTTTGCTGAAGGCGCGCGCAACGAGGAGATCCTGCCAGTTGAAGAGCGCGCGACGTTCGAAGGTTTTAAGCGCGCGAACGGTAAAGTGGGGACGCGGAACTATGTGGCGATCCTGACATCGGTGAACTGTTCGGCGTCGGTCGCGCGGTTTATGGCGGAAGAATGCAATAAGTCTGCGATCCTGGAGCAGTTCCCGAATGTTGATGGTGTCGTCTCGTTCGTGCACGGCACCGGTTGTGGCATGGCAGCAGATGGCGAAGGCTGGGATAACCTTGAGCGTACGCAATGGGGATTTACGGGGCATCCGAATATCTCGGCGGCGCTGGTTGTCGGGCTTGGCTGCGAAGTGTTCCAGATTGCGCGGATGCGCCAAAAGTATGGCCTGATTGATGGTGATAATCTGCACACCATGACGATTCAGGATTCGGGCGGGACACGCAAAGCGATCGAGGCTGGTGCTGAGCGCATCAAGGAAATGTTGCCGCTTGCGAACCAAGCAAAGCGCGAAACAGTGCCGGCGTCCGAATTGATGGTGGCACTGCAGTGTGGTGGTTCTGACGGCTATTCGGGCATTACGGCAAATCCGGCGCTGGGCCTTGCGGTCGATAAACTGGTGCTTCATGGCGGAACCGGCGTGCTGGCCGAGACGCCTGAGATTTATGGTGCGGAGCACTTGCTGACACGACGGGCCCGGAGCAAGGAAGTTGGCGAGAAGCTGGTTGGCATCATCGAGTGGTGGCAGGATTATACAGCGAAGAACAATGGCTCGATGGACAACAATCCGTCGCCTGGCAACAAGGCCGGTGGGCTGACCACGATCCTGGAGAAATCACTTGGTGCAACGGCGAAAGGCGGCAGCACGACATTGAATGGTGTCTACAAATATGCCGAGCAGGTTGATGCTAAAGGGTTCTGTTTTATGGATTCACCTGGTTACGACCCGGTATCCGTGACGGGACAGGTCGCAGGGGGTTGTAACGTGGTGACATTCACGACGGGGCGGGGCTCGGCGTATGGGTGTAAACCGGCGCCGTCGATTAAGCTTGCGACCAACTCTGACATGTACGATCGCATGAGCGAAGACATGGATATCAATTGCGGTGATGTGCTTGAGGGTGTCAGCCTTGAAGAAAAAGGTCAGGAGATTTTTGAGCATATTCTGGCGACGGCATCGGGCCAACAGACAAAATCCGAAGTGCTTGGCTACGGCGATAATGAGTTCGTGCCATGGCAGGTCGGTGCGGTGATGTAGTGAGAAGGGCGGCTAATCCGGAGGAGTGAGATGGGTGCCTGGGGACATAAGAGCTCTGACAACGATGATGCGGCGGATTGAGTCCACGCGTTGGAGGAGCAGGGCGTTGAACTGATCATCGGCACGCTCAATGCGGTGCGAACTGATGTTTTGCTGACAAAGGCGAGACTATGAGGCTTGCGGTTTTCGGAGTGAGTTGACGAATTTTTGGCGATCGAGGCTGGTCACGAAATGGCTGCGCATGGCACTTTCCGCAGCATCCGGATTGCCGGCTTCAATGGCTGCAAATATGAGATTGTGTTCTGTGTAGGTGCGTTCTGCGATCAGCCTGCTCTCAACTTCGTCAAGCTTCATCCAGATGATCCAGTATGGCCCGAGCGCGGCGGCATGTGCTTCGATCAGGCTGCGTAGCAGCATGTTGTTGCTGCAGCTCGCGATGGCTTGATGAAATTCAATGTCGATGCGGCGAATATTGACGAGATTGACTGGCTCTTGCTCCAGCATCGATCGCATTGCCCATGGTCTCGAGATGCTCTGGAGGTCTGTTAATTGCGGCTTGTGCGGCCGCCATACTATCGAGGCTCCTGCGCACTTCGAACAAGTCATCGAAGGTGCAGTTGGCTTCGATGTGCATTTCGTAGGTATCGACATTGGAAAAACCAGCAACGTAATGGCCGTCGCCCTGGCGCGAGACAATCAGCTTGTCATTGCGCAGTCGATCCAGCGCGCGCCGCAGCGTTGAGCGGGCGATGTTGTGCTGCTCGGCAAGCTCCTGCTCAATTGGCAACCGCGAACCTGGTTGAAGCTCACCCTGTAAAATCTGATGCAGCAGGATTTTGTATACTCTGCTGCCGCCCTTTGGTCCGACAGCACGGTCATTGCTGTTTTGTTCCATTGACGAGCACTTCTCCGGAGACGCCGCAAGTGTGGGGTTGCCATGATCATGGCCGAGTTAATCGAGCACTTCCAGTTAACAATTGAGCGGCCGATACAAATAAAACATTTGTATCGATGCGGCTTTGATGCCTGATGATGTGAGACGGAGCCAACCACCTGGCAGACACCAAGATATTGGCTCCGTCAGCTCCATGACGATTAGACAGAATCCCCCCCGGGATTCGACTTTTCGCCAGGACAAACTGGGCGCGGATAATTAGGAAATCCACACCCGGCCCGGCTCTAGTTTAGCACGTCGCAGAGGCACATGATAGCAATGGGTGTGCCAGAGGAATTTAAAGATTGTGACTGATGAGCCCAAAAATGTTTTGTTTAGCTTTTGCAGGGCTTGGGAGCGTCGAGACCTGGCAGGTGCACTTGAGCTTGTTCATCGCGACGTGAAATATGCGATGTCCATACCGCAGGATGTCTTGCTATTTGGCGGTGAAACGCAAGGCAATGCCGCTATGTCTGATCGTATGCAGATGATGCGCGATCAATTCGATTTGCAAAGGTTCGAGACGGTTCACGACAAGAGTGTCGACGACGTTGGGCATGCTCGCGTGGCGTACTCATTCCGCCATAAGGCAACCGGTGAAACGATTGCCGGTACGATGCGGTTGGCCGCGCGTGTCGAGGACGGTTTGATTGTCGCCTTTGAACAGTATCACGACGAAGACAGAGTGCGCGCTTTCATGGGCTTCGTGGCGTATGTGGCTACTGAACGCTTGCCAATCGATCGCTAAGACTAGAGTACGCGAACGCTCGACAATGAAAACTTCGGATCCTAGATTGGAAGGCCCTTTTTTTGGAGTTGGTCGATTAGTTTCTTGCGGATAATATCGCGACTGTCGCCGCCGCCGAAGCTCATGGCACCGGATGAGAATGTCGTGCCGAACGTTAGAGATAGATTGACGATCTGGCCGATGGCGCTGATGAACTGACGGTCGTGCAATTCGCGAAGTGGATGGATGAAGGTCGCCCAAACGACGCCACGCGCGACTGCGTAACGTGCATCTAACGCCGTATCAAAATTGGCCTGCATCATACGCTCGAAAGCACCGGGAGGTAGGCCTGCGACCTTCGCGATGGGGGACATAATGCGCATCCGGTTGGCGATGATGTCGGTGACGATAATGACCGGTCGCTCGCTGACGGTGAACTTCCATGATCCCGGTTGCGGCACGGTCGCCTTTGGATCGAGCCGTTGAATGATCTGATCCATTCGAGACAGAGTCATGCTGCCTTCAGATGTGGCCTTCGGCTTGAGATGTGGGGCTTTCTTTTTGAGTTCAGATTCTGCAGCAGGTGGAGCTGGTTGTGGAGGTTTGATCTGCGCTAATGCAGACGTTGCGGTTGCAGCAAGCAGGCCGATGACGACAAGGCTGGCAGTCAGTTTGTGCTGAATGAAATGTTCCATGTGTGAAGCCTAACCCGGCTTGTGCCATTGATGAATCACATCTTTGCGAACGGGATCTCGACAGCTCCAAGGTTTCAGTCAATTGTTGTGGAATGGACAACACCGATTTACCCAACGCGTTGACTCAAGACGAATTGCGGGTCGGCGCGTGGTCAGAGATCCGGGAACTGTTGGAGCTTCAACTCGATCCGCTTGGTCGGCGGGCTATGGCGGCGCTTGCGCCGAGGTCTGGCGAGCGCGCCTTGGACATCGGTTGCGGTGGCGGAGAGACCACGCTGGATCTTAGCCGGGCGGTGGCTCCGGATGGAGCTGTTGTTGGAGTCGATCTGTCAGCTGCGGTGTTGGCGTTCGCCGAGTGTGCAGCGACAAGTTGCGAGCGTGTGCGGTTTGTTCAAGCAGATGCCGAGGTGCATGCGTTCGAGTCGGCTTCGTTTGACATCGCATTTTCACGGTTTGGCGTGATGTTCTTTGCGGACCCGGTTGCGGCGTTCATCAATATTCATCGCAGTCTCAAGCTTGGCGGACGGCTTGCCTTTGTGTGCTGGCGTGCGTTGGAAGAGAATCTGCTCGATAGGCTGCCACTTGAGGCTGCGTCGGCTCATTTGCCGCCGCAGCCGGCGCAAGAACCTAACGCGCCTGGACCGTTCTCGTTCGCCAACCCCGACCGTGTTCGCGACATCTTGACGGAAGCGGGCTTCGGAGAGATTGAGATCACCGCCTACGACGAGCAGGTGGGAAGCGGTGATGTCGATGCGATGCTAGCGGTCTGTTCGCGGATCGGGGCTCTGGGTAAGATTCTGCGAGAAAATCCAGAGCTCCGTGCGACAACACTACCGGCGGTGCGAGCAGCGCTTGCTGCGCACGACGGAGCTGATGGAGTTAAACTCAATGCCGCAACGTGGGTCGTGACGGCTCGCGTTTCGGCGGAGGCCTAGCCCTCGTCGAAGCTGATGACGCCTTGGTCGATCAGGAGTTGGACGATGGCGCGTTTGATGTCGTCTGGAAGTTCAGCCGGGTCGCCTGTCAGTTGATTGCCCGACATGATGTCACGCAAAATTGTGTCGGCGCGGGGGTCGGAAAAGACCTGTTGAATGAGGTCATCAGGGACTGTTGATGGATCGCCAGGCGGGCCAGCTGGGCCTTGTTGGGCTTGAGCTTCTTGGGCGAGGCCCATCATGGCGGTGACGAGTGCTACTTGCTCGTCGCGCGGCATCGAGAGCACGGGCGTTGTGACGCCTGCGCGGCCGGCTAATTCCTGGAGCGCTGCAACGGCTTCCGGATCGCTTAAGACTTGGTTGAGGAGGTGCTCGGGAATTTCCGGAGTATCGGCCATAGCGGATAGCGGGCTTTCTTTGCCAGGAGTGACGTTACAGGTTTGTGTCGGCTCCGATGGAAGTGCTTTGGTCAGCGAGGCCTGGCCGGAGGGGTAACAGTCGCATCGATGGTGGTCAAATCCGGGACTGTATGGTGCCTGAAATAGCTGTGTTTTGTGACGTTAAGCTAGTGGAGTGTGATTACGCCTTTCCAGGGAACGGCCTTGTCTATAGGTGGTGGCTGGTAACTACCAAGGGAGCGGGTGATCCAGCCAAATGACAATGCACTCCAAAGGGCTTTTGCTGACGGCGCTTGGTGTTTTAATCATTTCACCGGATGCATTGCTGATCCGTTTGATCGGGATGGATGTGTGGAGCACGTCCGCCTGGCGCGGTGGCCTGCAGGCAATTGGCCTGTTTGTGGTCCTGGCCGTTGTGTATCGCGGGCGCTTGCCTGCGGTGTTTCGGTCGATCGGCTGGGCCGGCCTTTTGATTGCGGTGGTGACGGCTATCACCAACTCTGCATTTGTTGCCGGTATCAAGTTCACGTCGGTTGCTAATGCGCTGGTTATTCTGGCGAGTGTACCGTTTCATGCGGCGGTTATGAGTAGGGTGTTTCTGGGTGAACAAATTGCGCTGCGCACCTGGGTTGCGATCTTGGCCGGGCTTGGCGGCATTTCGATTATCGTTTGGGATGGCATCGGGGGTGGTTCCTCATTCGGTGATGCGATGGCGCTGATGGCTGCCATCCTGCTGGCGGCGCAGTTGACGCTGATGCGCGGTATGCGTGAGATCAATATGATCCCGGCGGTGGCCATTGGTGGCGTGATTTATGCGGTGATGGCGATTGCGATCGGCGGTGTGCCGCAGGCGCCCAATGAGATGCAGATGTTGTGGATCGTGACAATGGGGTTTGCGGTGACGGTGCCTGGAACGGCGCTGCTGGCACTCGGACCGCGTTATATCTCATCGCCAGAAGTTGGCTTGCTCGTATTGCTTGAGACCGTGCTCGGGCCGCTCTGGGTTTGGCTTGTTATCCATGAAGCGCCGAGTGAATGGACGTTGGTTGGTGGGGCGGTCGTGGTGGCAACGCTGGTGGCGCATTCGCTGCTCAGCCTTCGCGATCAGGCGAGACGGCGCGCGCAGATTTGATTGGACCTGATGTCGGGAGTATCAGTGCCCGACGATGCGCTGGCTATGGCGCTTACTCGCAATCGGAAGCTTCGCCATGGCGCGACACTTGTTGTCGCGCGCTGCGGCGCCTTGTTTGCCTGGAAATTGATTCAGCTGCCTGACGCGGCGGCGTAGGCGGTCGGTTTGGATGGCGGAGGCGATATCATCGCGACGGCCGACTTGACGCATGAGCCGGTGCAGTCGGCGATAATTGCGATGGAGCAGCGGCAGCTGAGCAGTGGTGTTATGGGCTGGCAACTTGTTTTTGATGCGCAGAATTTCGTGGCTGAAGTGCGCGTTGCAGTCGATCAGTGCGGAGAATGACGGGATATCGATCGTGGCCATCGGAGTTGGTTTTTCGGCACTGCTGAGGCCGACAACCGAGCGCACGGCGGCGTTGGCGAGAAGGATTGCGGCAACGATTCCAGCGCACAGGAATACGTGGCCTTGCCAATGGCCTGTGCTGAAAGGTCGAGGTGGTGCCGATGGCCCTGGCGGCGGATTCGAGCGCAGCTGGTCGCCACTTAACGGAGTGCCACGCGCCAAGGGGATGCCGAAATTATCCCTCATGCGAGGCTCTGCATATCGCCATCGACGGATATGTCCTGACCGGAAATCGTGCTGGCGAGCGGTGATGCCAGATAGACCGTGATGTCGGCGAGTTGTTGTGGCGGAATGAGGCTCTTGATGGATTGGTTGGCGAGCATGCGTGATTGCATTTCGTCAAAGGAGATGTTGAGCGCGCGGGCTTTGCCATCGATGACGCTGCGGATGCGGGCGCCGTCGACAGGACCAGGCTGGACAGCGTTGCAACGGATGCCATTCTCGCCAAGCTCCATGGCGAGCGTCTTGGTGAAGCCGATGACGCCCCATTTGGCAGCCGCGTAAGGGGAGCGCAGAGGGAAACCAAATTTGCCGGCAGCCGATGAGTAATTGATGATGGATGTGTTGCCCGAGCGAGATGCCTTGAGATGTGGAATGGCAACGCGCGCGACGTTGAACTGGCCGGTGATGCAGATGTTGATGCATTGCTCCCAGTCAGCGGGATCAATTTCATCGACGCGGCCGGTCGGCCCAGCAATGCCGGCGTTGTTAATCAGGCAGTCGAGGCCGCCGAGCGCCTTGATGGCGTCGTCCATCATTTTCGCAACCTGATCGCGGTCGGAGACGTCACAGAGTGTGCTCGTGGCGCCCGGTGCATTAGTACCGAGATTTGCGAGTGCTTCGGTGTCGATGTCACAGACGTGGACTTTGGCACCTTCGCGTAGAAAGGTTTGAGCGGTCTGCAGGCCGATGCCGCCGGCGCCAGCTGTCACCAATACGCGTAAGTCTTTGATGCCGAGGTCCATTGATGTCTCCTGTTATGTGTCGTCTGCACGTCGATTGGCGCTAACATAGGCTGATCGTGCGATCGCCCGCCACTGGATTATTTGAAGCGGAAGATTTGATGGGTGGCCAGTGCGCCGTTCCATGGATGTGATTAGCAGGGCACGGCAATTCTTGCGTCTTTCAGTGACTTAGGTGGGCATGCTAGGGATGGCGTGAAACAGCTAGATTAATAGGTGAGGGTGCAGTCATGCCGACGGTCGGGATTGTGGGAGTGGGATTGATCGGCCGGGCCTGGTCCAATGTGTTTTCGCGAGCCGGTTGGAACGTGCAGCTCTATGATGCACATGCCCAAACGCTTGAGGCGGCACCGGAACGGATCAGGCAGTCGTTGTATGATCTGGCAGCACATGGCTTGGTTGATGACCCGGAGGCTGCGGCTGCGCGGATTTCCATTGCGGCATCGCTGGAAGAGGCGGTTGCCGGCGTTGATCTCGTGCAGGAATCCGGGCCGGAACGGGTTAGCGATAAGATTGCAATTTATAAGCAACTCGATGCTGCGGCCGGGCCTGATACGATTCTGGCGTCGTCATCGTCGGCGATCGTCGCATCGCGCTTTACCGAAGACTTGGCTGGGCGAAGCCGTTGCCTGATCGCGCATCCGGTGAACCCGCCGCATGTGGTGCCGATTGTTGAGTTGTGCGGTGCGTCCTGGACAGACCCTGCGGTGATTGCGCGGGCGCGAAAAATTTACGATTCTGTCGGGCAAGTTGCGGTTGAGGTTAAAAAGGAAGTCGACGGATTTATTCTCAATCGAATGCAGGCAGTGCTGCTATCTGAAGCATTTCGACTGGTCAGTGAGGGCTATGTCACAGCTGAGGATCTCGACAAGACGATCGCGCATGGTCTTGGGTTGCGATGGTCGTTCATGGGGCCGTTCGAGACGATTGAGCTGAATGCGCCGGGAGGATTGCGCGATTACTGTGAACGGTTCGGGCCGACGATGTATGGGCTTTCAAAGCTGCCTGTCACGGAAGCGCTTTGGAGCGAGGAGAATATTGATAAGGTTGCAACCAGCTGGGGCAAGAGCCCGAAGCCGGAGCAGATCGCGGAGAAGAGTGCGTGGCGGGATAATCGACTGGCGGCGCTGGTTGTGCACAAGCGCGAACAGAAGCAATACGACTAATTCAGAAAAATTGTTCAGGGAGAGAAATTGAGCGATGGCAAAGTCTAACAAAGTTATTATTTCGTGCGCGGTGACAGGGTCAATTCATACGCCGTCGATGTCGCCGCATCTGCCGGTTACAGCTGAGGAGATTGCGGATTCGGCGATTGGGGCTGCCGAAGCAGGTGCTGCGATTGTGCATCTTCACGCACGCGATCCAGAGACCGGCAAGCCGGATCAGTCGTTGGAGCGGTTCGCACCTATTCTTGGCGTCATCAAGCAGCGGACGCCGGCAGTTGTGAACATCACTACGGGTGGTGCCATGACAATGACGGTTGAAGAACGTGCGCTGCCTGCGATCAAGTTTGCGCCGGAAGTTGCGAGCCTCAATATGGGCACGATGAATTTCGGCCTCTATCCGATGCTCAACCGCTACAAGGATCTCAAGCACGACTGGGAGCGTGAATATCTTGAAGGTTCGCGGGCTGGATTCTTCAAGAACACGTTTGCCGACATTGAATATATTCTGACCGAGTGCGCTAACAACGGCACGCGCTTTGAGGTCGAGTGTTATGACATTGGGCATCTCTATACGCTGTCACATATGGCTGACCGTGGCATCGTGAAGCCGCCGTTCTTTGTGCAGTCAGTGTTTGGGATTCTGGGTGGGATTGGTACGCATCCAGAAGATGTTGCGCATATGAAGCGTACGGCTGATCGGTTGTTCGGTGATGACTATCGATGGAGCGTGCTTGGCGCGGGTAGCAATCAGATGCGGATTGCTGCGATGTCAGCTGCAATGGGCGGCAACGTGCGTGTTGGTCTTGAAGACTCGCTTTGGGCTGGTCCGGGTAAGTTGGCCGAGACTAATGCTGAGCAAGTTCGAATGGTTCGTCAGATCATTGAGGGGCTTGGCCGCGAGATCGCAACGCCGGATGAGGCGCGCGAAATATTGGAGCTCAAAGGCGGCGACAAGGTCGAGTTCTAGGATGCGAGTAGCCTTGGTAGGGGAAATTTATCTTGAAGTCGCAATCTGCGACTTCAAACGCTGCAGGTGATGGTTGATCGGCGAGTGACAACGTTAGAAGGTGCAGTTGTTTCTATTAATTTCCTGAGTTTACTTAATAAAATTTGATGTCGCAGATTGCGACATCAAAAGCTGGAAAGCCCCTCGATGAAAAAGGACAGTGTCGCCGATAAGCTTATTACCATGCATGATGTCATGATCTTTCGCGACCAACGCGTGATGCTGGATGCGCGGGTGGCGGAAGCGTTTGGAGCAGAAACGCGGCGTATAAATGAAGCTGTGACACGCAACCCTGACAAATTTTCAGGTGAGCATTGTTTTCAGCTTACGGCCGACGAGTTTCGAGATTTGATGTCACAATCTGTGACATCTAAACCCAATCGGGGAGGAAGGCGGAAACCGCCCCGAGTGTTTACCGTAAAAGGTGTGGCACGGCTTGCTACCGTGCTGAGCACGCCGGCGGCGCTAAGAGCGACGGATTTGATCATCGATACATTTCTGGTGGTCCAAGAGCAATTAAGTGCCGGCCAGAGGAATGTGGCCATACCTTCGCCAGACCGTTACCGCGCTACTGCCGAAGATCAAGCTGAGGTTCGAAAGCTGCGCAAGCGTCTTGCGAGTGCCGTCTCAAAGCTGCTCGACACGATGGTTGATGTGGATGGCGACAAAACGTTGCGTGAGACAAGTCAGGCGCTGGGCTCCAAGGCGATTGCTAACATCCAGGAGCGGTTGCGGAGTAAGGGGCTGGAGAATGCCAAGCTTGAAGCCGATTCAAGTCTGGTACTTGCACAGGCCGAGAAAGTGCTGGCAGAAGCGCGCAAGGCACGGGCAGAGGCCGACGGCATCGATATCTCGAACTTTGAAAAGCGCATCAGCGCGGTGCGTAAAGTGGCCGACTTGATTAGTGATCTGGAGCCGCCGGCAATGGTTGAGCTGATCGAAGGTTTTGATGCCGAGCCGTTGCGGCTTGATGCGCCGAAAGAAGATGAAAGCTGATGGCAGGCTGCCCGACACATGGCCTGAAAGAAGAAAGAATAGAGGCGAGCGCCCATGGTGAACATCACCAAACTTGAAACCGGTCATTATCGGATTCCATTACCTGTGCCATTGACGGATTCAACACACGGCGTGATGACGGCATTTGAGATCATTACTGCGCACGTGACCGATGCCGATAACATGGTGGGCGTTGGCTATACCTATACGACGGGCCACAATGGCGGTGCGATCGCAAACATCCTGGTCAATGAATTTCCGGATATTGTTGTCGGCGAAGATGCTGATCTGATCGAAAGGCTGTGGCAAAAGGTGTGGTGGGGTGTGCACTACGGCGGCCGCGGCGGGCCAACGGTGCTGGCGCAGTCGGCGCTTGATATGGCGTTATGGGACCTAAAAGCAAAGCGCGCCAAGCTGCCACTTTGGAAGTTGCTTGGTGGGCATGATCCTGCAGTGCCTTGTTATGCAGGCGGCATTGATCTCGAGCTCTCCGTGAAAGACCTACTGAAGCAAACGGATGGCAATCTTGAGAAAGGGTTCCGGGCGATCAAGTGCAAAGTGGGGCGCGAAAGCATGTCGGAAGATGTTGAGCGCGTTGCTGGCATGCGCAAGCATCTTGGCGATGACTTTCCGTTGATGGTTGATGCCAACATGAAATGGACGGCTGACGAAGCTATTCGCCGAGCCCGCGCATTTCAGCAATACAATCTTGTCTGGTTGGAAGAGCCGGTTATTCCCGATGACGTCGAGGGGCACGTCCGGGTTATGCGTGATGGCGGGGTGCCAATCGCAACGGGCGAGAATTTTAGGACGCTTTGGGAGTTCAAGCAGATGATCGCGTCAGGTGGTGTCAGCTATCCAGAGCCGGACGTGACGAACTGTGGTGGCATCACGCCATTCATGAAGATCGCGCATCTGGCGGAGGCGTTCAATCTATCTGTTACGTCGCATGGGGCGCATGATGTGACGGTGCATTTGCTGGCAGCAGTGCCTAACCGGTCATATCTGGAAGCGCATGGCTTCGGGTTGGATTCGTATATCGCGGAGCCGCTGCAAATAAAGGACGGTAAAGCGATCGCGCCCGATCGTCCGGGCCATGGCATTGAGTTCGATTGGAAGGGGCTGGAGGCGCTGCGCGTTTAGCAGCGACGTTGTTTGCTTACCAGCCACGATTGGCTGAGATGCGTTGTTGCTCGCGTTCGCGAATGCAGTCAGCAACGCCGGTCCAAGCCCATGAGCGGCCAGCATCGCCGCCGATGCTGTAATGGGTTGCGAAGAATTCAGCGACGTCTGCTGCGAGAATTCCGTGTTCGCCTTCCAGGAGGGCTGCGACCGAGTCAACTTCGTTGGGTGTTGGCGTTACGTCGATTTGCTCGGACCACACGGGGATGTTTCCTGAAATTGATTATCGGTTTTGACAATCAAGGACAGCAATTTACGCGCCAAAAGGGGTTTGCCAGTCGTCAATGTATTAACGAAGTACGGCTTGTCTCATTCCGATGCAAATTGCTGTGCATGTGCTGGAATAGGCGCGGTGGGTGTCCTTGAGCGGGACAATGATTGATTGCTGGGGACGAGATTACTGAGTGGATTGTTGAGGAAACGGATTGCTTGGCTGTTTCTTCGGTGCTGTGGCCGCGGTTTTAGGCTTTGCTTTGCGTCGTAACTGCCGACGGCGTCTTTTGCGGTTGACCTTGCGGGTCACTCTGCGGTTCCCGCATGTCCAGCCTTTGACCTGTTTGCGGATACTGACAATCTCGTTCGATGTCGTGCTGGCAGGCATTGACTGAAGTGTATTCGACGAGAAGAACAACTTCCATCCATGGGTGAGGAAACCGTGTTCAAGCAGGCTTGCCGCGCGGATGCCGCGATCTTTGGAGGTCGTCGAGCCAAGCACAATGGCGACCAGCTTGCGGCCGTCGCGCGTCGCGCTGGCGACAATGTTAAAACCGGAATCGCAAATGAAACCGGTCTTGATGCCGTCGGCGCCGTCGAATGTGCGCAGCAGGGAATTATGAGACCGAAGGCGCCGCTTGCCGATTTTCAGGTATGGCGTTTTCCAGTAATGGGCGTGCTCGGGGAAGTCTCGCAGCACAGCAACGGCCAGTCGGGCAAGGTCGCGGGCGGTGGTGACCTGACCGGGAATGGGTAAGCCATTGGGATTGACGAAGTTCGTGCGCGACATGCCGAGCTGCTTGGCGGTGGCGTTCATGCGGACGATGAACGCTTCCTTGTTGCCGGCGACGGCCTCAGCCAGCATCACGGCGACGTCATTGGCTGACTTGATGATGAGGGCACGCAGGCCGAGTTCCATGGAGATCTCAGCGCCGATCGGCAGGCCAATTTTGCTCGGTGGTTCCTTGGCTGCTGTTTCCGTGCTGATCAGTTTTGACTCTAACGTTAGATCACCGCGTTTGATGGCTTGGAAGGTGACGTATGCCGTCATGATTTTAGTCAGCGACGCCGGATACCAAAGCTGATCCGCATCCTCGGCGTAGAGCACTTTCTGATTGGAGACGTCGAATAATAATGCCGGATCTGCGAAGGCCCGTGCTGGGAACATCGCCAAAGCGAGAAACGTCAATAAAATCAAGCTACGCGTACGAAGCGACATCGCTTTCTCCGGCCCAGGGATGCGGGAGTTGCGACGTAACACATATTCCGCTGCGCGGGCAACGAAGAGCGTGCCAGGCAGTGGCGAGCATCGATCGCCTGAGGCGTCGTGGCCACGGGGTAGTGTCGCTGGTGGGTGGTTGCCTGGCAGATTAGGGCCGTTGAAGTTTAAGACCCGCGAAGAATGGGATCAATCGGCGTGGCGCTAATATGAGAAGATAGATTGGTGCCCCAGGCCCGACTCGAACGGGCACTCCCTTACAGGAACTGGATTTTGAATCCAGCGCGTCTACCGGTTCCGCCACTGGGGCTGCCAGGCTCGGAAAGGCGATCCGTCTAACATGATTTCCAGTCGAAGCGCTAGTGGATATTCAAGGAGGCCTTCAATCATGCCTGTGAAGCAGATCTTCGAGCTGAATTTGCCGGACGGACGCGTTCTAGGGCGTTATCTCATGTGGCCTGATTGCTGGCGAGTGAGATGATGTCCGACATGATCGTGTTGAGCTGGAAGTTTTTGGGCGTGTAGACGGCTGCGACCCCGAGGTCCTTGAGCTTTTCTGCGTCGTCAGGCGGGATGATACCGCCGACGATGACCGGAATGTCACTGGCGCCATCCGCGTTGAGCCGTTCCATGATGTCGCGGACGAGCGGTACATGACTGCCGGAGAGGATGGAAAGGCCGATAACGTGGACGCTTTCATCGACGGCCGATCGGGCAATCTGAGCGGGTGTTAGGCGGATGCCTTCGTAGAGGACATCCATGCCGCAGTCGCGTGCGCGGACCGCTATCTGTTCGGCGCCGTTGGAGTGGCCGTCGAGGCCCGGCTTGCCGACGAGGAATTTGATGCGACGGCCGAGTTTTGCGGCGGCCTGATCGGCGGCTTTGCGGATTTCGGTAAGGTCGCTGGTGGTGACGCCCGTTGCAGCGCCGACGCCGGTGGGGGCGCGGTATTCGCCGAAGACGCGCCGGAGCGCTGTGCCCCATTCGCCGGTGGTGACACCGGCCCTGGCGCAATCAATGGATGGTTCCATGATGTTGTGGCCCTCGCGGGCGGCCGCTTCCAAAGCTTGCAACGTTGTTTCGACGGCGGCGTTGTCTCGTGCGTCGCGCCAGGCATTGAGGCTTGCGATCTGGTCTGTCTCGACGCTTTCATCAACCGTCTGGATCGACTGTTGGTCGGTGGCAAGCGGTGACTCGGTTGTTTCCGTAAAGGCATTGACGCCGATGACGGTTTGCGCGCCGCTCTCGATGTCACGCAGGCGGTTTGTGTTTGATTCAACCAAGCCGCGCTTCATGTAGTCAATGGCGGCGACCGCGCCGCCCATTGTGTCGATAGCGGCAAGTTCAGCGCGTGCTTGTTGCTTTAACTCCGTGACCTTGGCCTCGATTTCTTTTGAGCCATCAAAGATGTCTCCGTACTGGAGGAGATCTGTCTCGTAGGCCAGGATCTGCTGCATGCGCAGTGACCACTGCTGGTCCCATGGTCGTGGCAGGCCAAGCGCCTCGTTCCAGGCGGGCAGCTGAACGGCGCGGGCGCGGGCGCGTTTGGAAAGCGTGACGGCGAGCATTTCGAGAAGGATGCGGTAGACGTTGTTTTCCGGTTGCTGCTCGGTGAGGCCAAGCGAGTTGACCTGGACGCCACAGCGGAAGCGGCGATGCTTGGCATTGCTGATGCCATAGCGTTCCTGCGTTAGCTCATCCCAAAGCTCGGTGAACGCACGCATTTTGCAGATTTCGGTTACAAATTTTAGGCCGGCATTGACGAAGAATGAGACGCGGCCGACGACCTGACCAAATTCTTCGGCCGGCACCTCACCTGATGTTTTTACGGTGTCGAGTACGGCGATGGCCGTGGCGAGCGCGAACGAGAGCTCTTGTACTGGTGTCGCGCCAGCTTCCTGCAGGTGATAGGAGCAGACGTTGGTCGGGTTCCATTTCGGTACTGCCTTGTAAGAATACGTGATGGTGTCTTTGATCAGGCGCAGGGATGGCTCGGGCGGAAACACGTAGGTGCCGCGTGAGAGGTATTCCTTGATGATGTCGTTTTGGATGGTGCCGGTGAGGGCGCCGCGGTCGGCGCCGGTTTCGTCGGCAAGGGCGATATAGAGGGCGAACAACCAGGCGGCGGTGGCGTTGATCGTCATCGACGTGTTCATGCGATCAAGCGGAATGCCATCGAGCAACGCGCGCATGTCGCCGATATGCGAGATCGGGACACCGACCTTGCCAACTTCGCCCCTGGCGAGCGGGTGGTCGCTGTCGTAACCGGTCTGAGTTGGCAGATCGAAGGCGATGGATAGCCCGGTTTGGCCCTGGGCGAGGTTTTGACGATAAAGCTCGTTGGATTTTGTCGCGGTCGAGTGGCCGGCGTAGGTTCGGAAAATCCAAGGACGGTCGCGCTCTGGCGTGGTTGTGGCGGCAACTGTCGCTGATTTCGGCATTGAGGCTCCACCGGGGCATAGGTTGTTCGCAACTGCGAGATGAGCCGACTGTATACTGAACCGATCGCTAAGGGGATATCGCTTTCGTCGAATGGCCTAATTGGGCTAGTAGCCGCGCAAGTTGCGTGTTGGCTCAGCTTTTGGTGATATTCTTGACCGCCGCTCGGCCATGTGCCGAAGGAAATGTATGCCTGGACTATCCGGCAGGACCGGCACGGCGAACCTGATAAGGCGATGCAGGTTGAGGTTGTGCCGACGTGGGAGCTGGATAGCCACGATGTGCTGGTTCTCGTGATGGCTGCCGGTGTCAACTACAACGGTGTTTGGGCGGCGCTCGGTGAACCGATGTCGGTGTTTGATGTGCACAAGCATCCCTATCATATCGCGGGCTCTGATGCGGCGGGCATTGTTTGGGCGGTTGGCTCGAAAGTGAAGCGCTGGAAGGTTGGCGACGAAGTTGTCATTCACTGCAATCAGGATGATGGCGACGACGAGGAATGCAATGGCGGCGATCCGATGTATTCGACGTCACAGCGGATCTGGGGATATGAGACGCCGGATGGCTCGTTCTCGCAATTCGCACGGGTTCAGGATCGCCAGCTGATGCCGCGGCCGCAGCATCTGACATGGGAAGAAAGCGCCTGCTATATGCTGACGCTTGCAACGGCCTATCGAATGTTGTTTGGGCATCGGCCTCATACGCTGAAACCGGCGCAGAATGTGTTGGTTTGGGGGGCGTCAGGCGGGCTCGGTTCGTTTGCGATCCAGCTTTGTGCGACTGCCGGCGCGAATGCAATTGGTGTGGTTTCCGAAGACGATAAGCGTGACTTTGTGCGCCAACTCGGTGCTGTTGGGGTTATCAACCGCAAGGATTTCGATTGCTGGGGGCAGCTGCCGCCGGTCAATTCGCCGGAGTACGGCACGTGGCTCAAGGAAATGCGCAAGTTCGGCAAGGCGATCTGGGATATCACGGGCAAAGGCGTCAATGTCGATTTGGTGTTCGAGCATCCAGGGGAGGCGACGTTCCCGGTATCCGTACAGATCGTGAAGCGAGGCGGCATGGTCGTGATCTGCGCTGGGACCACCGGTTATAATCTGACGCTTGATGCGCGTTATTTGTGGATGCACCAGAAGCGCGTGCAGGGTTCGCACTTTGCCAACCTGCAACAGGCCAGCCAAGCGAATAAGTTGATGATCGACCGGCGTATCGACCCGACAATGTCAGAAGTCTTCCCGTGGCAACAGATTCCGAAGGCGCATATGCGCATGCGACGGAATGAACACAAGCCAGGCAACATGGCCGTGCTGGTCTCAGCGCCACAGACCGGATTGCGGACTTACGAAGATGTTCTGGAAGCGAGCCAAACGAAGTTTGGCTGATCGAGCAGGTCTGTTTAGGGTGAAATTGCACATGAGCTCGGATGCTACTCTGGTTTTTTCTCTCACGGCTGTTCCTCGCTAACGCACATGCTTGTGACGGGGCCTGCGAGGGCGCGGCGCAACGGGTCGGGTCGCATCGCATGCGCTCCCTCTACGTACTGCGATTTAAGCAGGATACACTCTGTCTGTTGTTTGCAGAAAGCAGCTGGCAGAGTGTCAACTGCCGCTATTCGGCAGCGGCGGGCTGATTGGTACCGTTGCGTAGCTTTTTGAATTCGATCAGGCCGCGATTGAGCTCAGCGCCGAGGATAATGACAACGGCTGTCAGCTGGAAGAAAATCAGCGCGATCATCAATTGTGACAGACCGGCATAGAAGCGTGAGTAGTTGGAAAATCCAAGATAGTAGGAATAGGCGCTAGCGGCAGCGAGCCAGACGATGACGGTCAGTACGATGCCGGGCCAGACTTGCTTCAGGGTGCGATGGCCGGCAGCAAGATAAAGATGTGCTGCGAATAACTGTCCAGCGATAATGACCGCGACGATGACGTTAAGTAGACCCGACTGGATCCATGAAGAATCTAAAAATGATTGCAGAATTGGCGAATTGAAACGTTCAGCGAGTGTCGGCACCACGACCATTGTTGAGGTCAACACCAGAAGTATGATTGCAGATACAAAGACGTGCAGCATCGAAATCAGCAAGCATACGATGTAAGGTTTATCTTCAGTAACACGGTAGGCAAAGTTTAGGGCTGAACGTAGTGTTTCGACCGCGCTGGTGGCGAAGAATAAGGTGATGGCGCCACCGATTGTCATGAGATCGATGCGGCTGTTGGTCATGATTTCTTCGACCTGAGGGGCCAATCCCTTGGCGACGCTTGCCGGCAGAATATCGAAGAGATGGGTTACCGTTACATCAGCGAGCTCGCGGCCACCCAGGATGCCGGCGAGTGAGCCGAGCAGGATGCAGAACGGAAATAGCGACACCACAAACGAAAACGCGACGGCGCCTGCCATCGAGAACTGGCTGTGCTGATACAGGTGGTAAATTGCCGTCAAAAGCGACCAGTTTTGCTTCATGCTCTCATTGCCAGCTGCTGGTGATCAAATGCCGTCGCATCAGTCTGATACCGTGATGCGATTCGGGTATTTTGCTCGCGCGGTGTGCTAGAGCGTGCTCCTGCCAAATGGAACATGCTCTAAGTGCAAGCATACAAGCCAGCATCGACGTACCCAAGCGGCATTCGAGCAGGCTGAACAGTCTTTCTTTGCATAGTCCCACATCGTATCGGAAATTACGCAATGCTTCTGCGTCTCGCGCCTTGGCTTTTTGTCTCGATGTGGTCGACGGGCTACATCGCGATGAAATTTGCAGCTCCGTTTGCTGAACCATTTACATTTCTGTCGATACGATTTGCGCTGGTTGTGGCGGTGCTGGCCCCATTTATTGTTGCCGGTGGCTTCTGGCGGATTGGTTGGCGTGATGCGGCAGCGGCCGCCGTTGTTGGTTCGTTACTGCACGGTGTCTATCTTGCGGGCATTTTCTGGGCGATCAAGCAGGGTATGCCTGCGGGTGTTGCAGCGATTATTATTAGCCTACAGCCGTTGGTATCAGCCTGTCTGGTTGCGCCGTTGCTGGCAGAGCGTGTTGAGTTCCGGCATTGGATCGGACTTGTTCTCGGACTGATTGGTGCAGTGATTGTGCTGCTGCCCAGTGCGAAACTTGACGGTGCGATTATCCGGCCAGATATGCTGGCAATGAGCATACTAGCGCTGGCGTCCATCACACTTGGTACGACGCTGCAAAAGACCTGGTGCAGTCATCTTGATGTGCGCTCTTCGCTGCTGCCGCAATATGTTGGTGCCTTACTGGTGATGGCGGCGGCGGCATTTTTGCTGGAAACGCGTGAGGTGAACTGGTCAGTCCAGGCTGTTGGCGCGATGGCCTGGCTGGTGCTGGTGCTTTCCGTTGGGGCTATTTCCCTGCTTTTGATGCTGTTGAAGCGCAATGAAGTATGGCGGATGGTAACATTGTTTTATCTAGTTCCGCCGTTTACTGCCGTATCAGCCTGGGTATTGTTCGATGAGCAGCTGCAGGCTGTACAACTTGTTGGCATGGGGCTTGTTATCATTGCCATGCTTCTGGCTCGACCGCGGGCGAGTAGTTGATTTGGTGCCAAATGTTGCTCATTTCTGCGTCTGACAAAGGTTTTGGCTGCAACCTGATTGTTGGTCTATCGACGGTTCGGGCTGCTTGCGGTATGCAGTGAATGGCTGAAAAGCGTATTGTTTCAGTGCTTAAAGCGATGGTTGTGCCGCATTTTCAGCTTTGTATGCGTGTGAAGTAAGGATGTCGCAGGAACCTGTGATGTCTGTCGCAAACCCATCCAATACGTGTTGACCAATTGGTGACGAACCGTCTGCATAATCTCCAGCAGGAGCAAGAGCGGCTTAGCCAAGCTCTCGCCGACGATGTACGTTGGCAGTTACTAGTTGAGTCTGGGCGATCTAATTGTACTGGCGTACGCCTTGAAGATCTGCATTCTGATGCAGTAGAGGATCTGGCAGAGAATGAGCTGTTTTCTGCTTATGTCACAGTGACCAGGGCGATTGAAGAGATGCAGGCCTCGGAGGCAAAAACGCTTTTGAATGAGCCGACTGATGGTTCGGCTGATGATGCTCAACCGTTTCGCACGCGCGTCAATATCAAGTCTAAGTCGACTGTTTCGGATCGCATCGATGATCTGACAGCAATCCGCGGTATCACCCGAAAACTTGCCGGCGCTCTTAATGAGCTGGGTGTTTTTTCGTATCAGGCGATTGCTGATTGGGACCGATACGAAGTGCGGCGCGTTCGTGATGCGCTCGAGCTTAACAAACGCATCTGGCGTGAGAACTGGATCGAACAGGCAGCGCTGCTCCAAATGCGCCAGTTGAGCGCGGAAACTGCGGCGGATGTGGCTGCCGAACCAGACTCGATTGTTGCGGACGAGAGGCAACAAGAAGAGCCAGATAAATCACCAGCTTTGGAAGTTGAGCCAACTATAGTTGGCGAATTGCCAATTGCTTTGCCGGTGACCGTATCGGCAGTTGCGGATGAACAACCGACTGAGACGTTGGAAGATATAGAGCTTTCACTGGCTTCTGGGCTTGCCAAGGGTGACGAGCACGGATCTGTGCTGCCGGAGTTTTTGGCAGCTGTTGGGCTCACTGAGCCTGACGCAGCGCTGACTGAGCAGGCTCCTATTGTAGAAAACCGTTCCAGTGAGTTTATCAAGGTTGGTCGGCGGTCGCGGCGGCTACCGGCACCTGCAGCACGTCGATTTGCCTATCTGTCCGGTGTTTCTGATGAGATGGCGGAAGCATTGCGCTCGGCTGGTGTTAAGTCGATCGCAGAAATTGCCTCCTGGACACGGGCCGACGTCAAGTGGTTTCGCGCGATCCTGGGTGAGGAAGCGCGTATCTCGCGCGACCAATGGATCGAGCAGGCGACATTGTTATCGAAGGGGTTTTGGACTGACTATGCGCTGCGGGTTGTGCGTGGTGAGACGCGAGCTCTTGTCGCTAAGCCTGACCTGTTGCAGGTCAATGAACCAACATCTCGAGTTGATGAGCTGCTGCCCCTTGAAGGCGTGGCGATTGTAGCCGAGCCTAATGTGTCTGTTTCTGGTCCAGCTGATCGTGAAGGTGCGCTGGAAGCGGTGCCGGAAATCGAACAACCTCAAAGAGATGACGATAGCGTGGCGCCTGCCGCTGTTCTTGCTCTGACTGCTAAAGAGCCACGCAAGGATGGGGCTGAGACTGGTGCTACCGAAGACGCCAAGCCGAATATGGAGCCAGTAGCTGCTCAAGCCAAACTACCGCCGACGGCGCGTTTCGACTCCATGCGCGGTCTGACGACGGCAATTGCGCTTGGCAAGCTGAGGCGGCCACCGCCAGATCTCGGCGCGAACAAACCTGCGTTTCGGCATCAGATTAAACTTGATGTGCCCTTGCCGCCCCCAGAAACGCCAGAAGTTCCGGTTGTCGAGACGGTCAGCAATGCCCCGTCTAGTGCCGCCGATTATCTTGAGCCGTCTGCGAATACAACTTTCGATGCGATACCGCCTGTGCGCCTGGAGGCGCTACCCGAGCTGGTTGATTATGCAGACGCCGCAGTCTTGTCCGGAGCGGCTGACTGGGATGATGCTGAGGCGTTGGTTGTCACGAAGAAGGGCAGCGGCTCGTCCGTTGGACTTACTGCTCAGCCGGTCGAAGTTGAAACGCCGCCGAGCGAACAGATGCCTGTGGTGGAGTTGTCGGAGCCAGCGCATGTCGAGGCATGGAATGATACTCAGATTGCTTCTGGGGACGATACGGCAATTGAGCTTGGCGATGACGCTGTTTGGGGAGATGAGGCTGATGTCGTTATTGTTTCGAAGCCGCGCAGTCTCGAGAGCTCGGTGGTTGCCGAGCCGCCGCCGCGGCCCGAAAGTGCGACGGAGCGCGCGCGCAAGAGGCTTGGTATCGCATCTCGAACTGATTCCGATCCCCCGCGAGGGACGGCCGCGATTGGTGGTTATGATCACGAGCAGCAGCTTGGTAGCCGCAACGATTCTGCGGAAGAAGCGACAGTGACGATCATTCGGGCGGAAGCGAGCGAGGAGCGGGCTTCGTCGATTGTGCCGCGAGATATCGCAAATGATGTCGCAGCACTGGACCAGCAGGCGCCGAAGCCTCGCGTGCGGGCGCTTGGCTCTCGTTTTCTGAAGGCGTTGACCGGCGATTAGCCTGGTAGGCTTGTCCGCAATCCGCCAAGACTGCGCGCGCGAATGTCCGATTGAATGGTTTGCCGAAGCGCTTATTCTGCAGTGCACAATCTTTCAAGTCGCCGAAAGGCGCGGTGGCGGCTGCTTTCTCGCGTGCTGCTGATCCACATCAACAAAAGGTATCGGTCATGAATAAAATTTTGGGTGCTTCCAAAGATGCTTTGCCGAATGCCGAGCAGGTTGTTGCTGGCGCGGGCCGGATCGCTGATGCCGCCGAGCGGTTACTGCTGCTTGCGAAACAGTCGGTCGGTGAAGTGGTGGATGCGGCACCAAAGAGCGATGCGCACCAGCACATTAGCCATGGACTTGCCTGGCTTTCGACCTATGCACAGTCGCTTCGGCAAATGCACGCATGGGCCGAGCGGTTGCAGCCAGAGGGGCGGTTCGGCGATATCGAGCGGCTGATCCTGCAGATTGGTGCGCAAGAGTATGGCGAGCAGATCGCCGGTGGCATTGTGATGAGCCAGAACGAGATCGTGCGGTTGGCAGATCTCGGCGTGTCGCGTGATGCGACGCGCAAATACGAAGACGATCTATATGCGGTGACGGATACTTGGCCGGCTGAAGTAGCTAAAAGCGAGTTGGCCGAACTGATCGCAGCGCAGCCAGCGGCGACAACATTCGGCGACACAGGCCTTGATGAAGTGCACGCCGCGATGCGTGATGAGATGCGCCGATTCAGCGACGTCGAGGTCAAACCGTTCGCGCATCAATGGCACCTGCAGAACGAGTACATTCCTTACGATACGATCAGCAAGCTGGCCGAACTTGGCGTGTTTGGCGTTTCGTTTCCGGAAGAATTCGGCGGCATGGGGCTTGGCAAAGAGGCGATGTGTATCGTTTCGGAAGAGCTTTCGCGAGGATACATCGGGGTCGGTTCGCTTGGCACGCGATCGGAAATTGCTGGCGAGTTGATCCTGGCGAATGGCTCCGATGAGCAAAAGCAGCATTACCTGCCAAAGATTGCGGCTGGCGAAATTCTGCCAACAGCAGTCTTCACGGAACCGAATACGGGATCAGATCTGGCGTCGCTGCAGACACGTGCAGTGCTCGAGGGCGACGACTATGTGGTGACGGGGCAGAAGACCTGGATTACACATCCCGTGCGCGCAGATGTCATGACGTTGCTGATCAGGACCAACCCGGATGAGAAGGGTTACAAGGGCCTATCGATGTTGCTTGCTGAAAAATCGCGCGGCACGGATGCAGATCCGTTTCCAGCCGAGGGCATGACCGGTGGCGAGATTGAAGTGCTTGGCTATCGCGGCATGAAGGAATTCGATATCTCGTTTGACGGATTCAAGGTGCCGAAAGAGCAGCTGCTTGGCGGCAGTGAAGGCCAGGGGTTCAAACAGCTGATGGCGACATTTGAAGCGGCCCGTATTCAGACGGCGGCGCGCGCGATCGGGGTTGCGCAATGTGCGATGGATCTTGCGCTGGCGTACGCGTTGGAGCGCAAGCAGTTCGGCAAAGAGATCTATGCGTTTCCGCGCGTGGCCAACAAGATTGCGATGATGGCGGTTGAGATCATGATCGCACGGCAGCTGACGTATTTCAGTGCGCGCGAAAAAGACCAAGGTCGACGTTGTGACCTGGAATCTGGCATGGCGAAGTTGCTTGGTGCGCGGATTGCGTGGGCGAGTGCGGACAACGCGCTGCAGATCCATGGTGGCAATGGCTTTGCGTTGGAGTATCCGATCAGCCGTGTTCTGTGTGACGCGCGGATATTGAATATCTTTGAGGGCGCGGCTGAGATCCAGGCGCAAGTGATTGCCCGGCGGTTGTTGGATAAACGGAATTAGGCGAGGGTGTTCGTCTCTAACGCTCTGGCTTGCAACGTGCGGGGCGCATGCGCTCCTTTTGCTTGCTGCCGTTTTAGTCTTCTCGCCTCTAATTATTGCCTTGCAATGCCCGGTCGAGGTCTTCGATTAGGTCGTCGGTGGCTTCCAGGCCGACGGAGAGGCGGAGGAGATCGGGGGGGCAAGGTGAGCCTTGGCCTTCGATGCTGGCGCGGTGTTCGACGAGGCTCTCGACGCCGCCAAGCGATGTGGCGCGTTTCCAGATGTTGAGGCGGGCAGCCGTCGCGATGGCTGCGAGTTCGCCGCCCTTGACGCGGACCGAGAGCATGCCGCCGAAACCACCGCTCATCTGTTTGGCCGCAAGTGCATGCCCTGGTGAATTTTTCAGGCCCGGATAAAGAACTTCTTCGACTTGCGTGTGCTCTGCGAGCGCGCGTGCAATCGTGTCAGCACTGCGGCATTGATGGGCGACGCGGACATGTAATGTGCGCAGTCCGCGCAGCAGCATGGCGGCTTCAAAGGGGCCGAGGACGTTGCCATGTTGAGCGCGTAGTTTGGTTGTGGCTTCGGCGAGAGTGCTTGTCGCGTCTGCGAATGTCAGGGAGCCAGCAAGGACATCGGTGTGGCCATTGAGATATTTGGTGGCCGAGTGCATCACGATGTCAGCGCCGAGCTTTAATGGCTGGCTGAGGACCGGTGTTGCGCATGTCGAGTCAACGGCGAGGTCGGCACCAGCCCAATTGGCGATGGCTGCGATGGCTGCGATATCAGAAATCTGCCAGAGCGGGTTGGCCGGTGTTTCAAGCCAGACCAGTTTGGTTTCACCGGGACGGACGGCACGGGCAATCAGATCCGTATCGGTGGTATCGACGAAGGTTGCTTCGATGCCAAATGTGGATGCTTCGGTTGCGAGCCAATTGCGCAAAGACCAGTACATAACCTTTGGCGCGATGATGTGAGCCGGTTTGGGCAGACTGAGAAAGAGCGAGACGGCGGCTGCCATGCCGGAGCCAAAAAGTAGTGTGTGGGTGCCGTGCTCAAGTGCCGTTATGACGCTTTCTGTCTGGTGAACGGTAGCGTTGTCGGGCCGGGAATAGATCAGGCCCTTCGAATAACCGAGATCCGCGTCGCGCTGGAACGTTGTCGAAATATGGATCGGCGGGATGATGGCGCCGGTTTCAGAATCGATACTGCCACCGGCCTGGGCTGCGATCGTTTCGGGTTTTAGAAATTTTGACATGCGGCAGCTCAACAGATGGTTTGCGATCGTCTGGTTTGAGCAGGTTCGTGGAGACACGGCAAGTCGAGATGGATGCAGCGCTTAAAATGAAGGATCCGAACATCCGTTTGGCGTGCAGACATCACGCGGATCTGTGTCGCCGGCGGACTGTATATGTTCGCTGAGCAGTGCTTGGATCATGGCGCCAAGTGCTAGATCTTCGATTTGGCCGAACAGTTGTGCCGAGATGCACCCCTTGCGATCGATTAGGATCGTCGTCGGGGTGCCGCGCATTTGATAAGCCGCCATGGTTCGCGGGGTGGGGCCGGTTTCACCAGGATGATCGACCCCGATGGGAAATGTCAGGCGGTACTCGTGGACGAAGGCGCGTAGTGATACTGGCGTCATCGCAGCGTGGTGCTCGAATACAGTATGCAGGCCGAGTACAGCCAGGTCTGTTTGTTCAAATATGCGCTGCACATTCTGCGTTTGCGGGATGGCATGAGATACGCAGCCAGGGCAGAGCATCTGAAACGCATGAATGATGACGGGGCGACCGAGCAGCCCCTTGAGACTGATGGGGCTCTTTGTGTTGAGCCATTCAGTGACCTGTAGTTCTGGTGCCCGTTCTATCTCTTGGACTGGATCTGCAAACATGAAATATCCGATTTTTGGAGAGATGCATTGAGATATGGCCGCGCGGTATGGCTCCGCGCGGTCAGCCTTGGGTGTTCAATCAATCCGGCCAGGCAAACTGAGGTTGCCGGATGCGACGTCAAAGACGGCGCTGACACAGAGCAATGGCACATGAGCATTGGCGTTAACTCGAAGCGCCGATGTTACACCATCAAATGACACGCCTTGTAGCTTTACTGATTTTTCGAAGGGCACGCGGATTTCAACAGAGGTCTTGGTGAAATTCGGATGCCAGCCTGGGCTGTCGATCAGGATTGGAAGCCCAGGCCAAGTCTTTGGCAGATCAACTTTCTCGCCCTTCTTGATGTCACGCACCTTAAGTCCTGACGGTCCGCATTCTTTGGTCTTGTTGAGAACAACCCAGTGGCTGTGCCATTTGCGGCCATCGTTCTTCGGGTCTCCGTCGTAGAGCGGTGTGTCATCGAAGTCTGGATGTGAGGTTGCAGCGAACGCTAGAATGCCGGCTTTGCGGCTAAAACCTACTGCTGATGGGTCAAAGCTGGTCGGCCAGACGTATGAATAGACGTCTGCACCTTTGAGGCGTCCGATTGCTTTCGGTGTGCTGGCACCAGCGGCTTTTGCGACATCCATGCGGAAAACGAGGCTTTGGCCATCGCGTTTGATGGAAGCTTTTTGAATATCAAAGCTTGGCTCGTCGGGGATCCATGATTTTGAGGTGATGTCACTTGCTGTTGCCGGACCTGCGACCAGCAAGAGAGCGCCCATCGCGACTCCAATCGCACTGTTCGTCTTCATGATCTTTACTCCAATTTGCAATTTAAGTATCGACTCGATACAATGTTTCTCTAGCCAAACTGGGTGATGATGTCAATATATGTATCGAGTCGATGCATAAAATGGAGAAATTTGTGACCGACGATGCGATTGCTGCAGCTGCTCTGCTTGAGAGAATTTCTCAACTGACACGAACCGAAGAGCAGAATGGTGACCTTTATCCAGCGCAATGGACTGTGCTGAGGTTTTTGGCGCGCGCTAATCGGTTCTCGCGCAATCCAATGGCGATCACGCACTATATGGGCAGTACGCGAGGTACCGTGTCGCAGACCGTCATTGCACTGGAGCGCAAAGGATATGTCGCGCGCACCCCAAGTATGCGTGACAAGCGGTCGGTTGATGTCGAGGTGACGGAATCCGGAGTGGAGAAGCTGGCGGCGGACCCGATCCTGAAGCTTGCCGAAGAGGTTCGCTCAGCCCTTGGTGAGCAACCGAAGCAAGCGCGGACGATGTTGGAAAAGATTCTCGCAAATCTGGTTGCAGCCAATGGTGGTCGACCGTTCGGACAATGCCGGACGTGCCGACATTTCAAGCCGCAAAGCGGGACTACGAAAGGGCAGCCGCATCATTGTGGGCTCTTGGAAGAGGATCTCAGCGAAACGGACAGCGATGCCATCTGCGTTGAGCAGGTTGCCTGATCTGCCCGTCAAACTGGGAGACGATCAATCCGAAATACTGAATTTGCTAAGATTGCTCTCATTGAGCAATTGCCCGAACTGCCTGGGAGGCAAACAGGAGGACGAAGCTGGCGCCAGCGGCGAACAGAGCGCGGAGAAATCTCTGGCGTTTTAGATCCCGAAGACCGGAGACGGATAGAACTTCGAACGCTAGTTCGTCGATGTAAGATGCCGAGCGTGCGGCACGTTTGAGGTCGCTGACGGTGGGGTGATAGCTCGAACGCACATAAAGCACGTGCTGAACTCGTTCATCTGCATCTTCCGCTACCTTCGGGGCCGTTTTACGGGATGGGTAAAGGACAAATCCGAAAAGAAGTATCGGCACCATGACCACGATCCAGGCAATAGCAATGCGAAGGAGATCAACATCTCCTGTCTTTACAAAGAGGTTTTCGATGCGGGCGATGATGCCCATGGCAAGGATGTAACCAACGCCAACAATCTGAGCTTTTGTGTCATAATCACGAACTGTCACCTGGGCTTCCGCAAGTGCGTCTTTTAGGACTGCATTGCCGTTATCCTTAGGCTGGTCGCTGTCGTCAGTCATTGCTACTGTCTCCAGCTTACGTAACGTCTCGAATTTTTGCCGTGATTTGCGGTCATGGCTCTATTTCTGGCGGTTGACGTCCCAACCGCATGGCGAATTTCGAGCTGATCGCATGCCATACATTGTGGTGTCTTAACGAGGTAGAGGCAGCTGGCCAAGTCTCGAACTATATGGACTGTCTTGTCGCGGTTTGCTCTGGTTGTCATCTCAGCCGCGGCAACCGGGCTGCTGACTGGCTGCGCGGCGAGTATCCGCAATGCTGTGCCGGTCGGCCATGCCGAATCGGTCAAAATTGCAGGGAGCGGCAAGGTTCGCGGTTGGGGTGACGTCGAAATACCTGACATGGAGCAGCTGGCTGCAGTTCGCTTTGGGCAGATAAAACAGCGACGCCCGGAACTGCTTGCAAATAAAAAGGCGCAGATCAGCTATCTCGCGATATCCGGCGGCGGTGCCGATGGTGCGTTTGGTGCGGGCTTTCTGAATGGCTGGACCGCTGCTGGCAATCGGCCTCAATTTGAAGTGGTTACCGGTGTCAGTACAGGCGCGCTGATTGCGCCGTTCGCATTTCTGGGGCGCCGCTATGACTACCGCCTCACTGAGTTTTATACGAAGTTCTCGACAGATGATTTGATCACCAAGCAAGTCCTGGTTGGACTGCTTGGCGGGAGTTCACTTTCCGATACCAAGCCGTTGGCGAAGCTCATTGCCAAATACATCACAATGGCCGTTCTGAAAGAGATCGCAAGCCAGCATGAGTCTGGTCGACGGTTGCTGGTTGGAACGACGAATGCCGATCAAGAACGGCCAGTTGTTTGGGATCTGGGACGGATTGCGACGCAGCGTAATAGGAAGGCGCTGCGGCTGTTCCGTCGCGTGCTGCTGGCTTCAACGGCGCTGCCAGGTTTGTTTCCACCTGTCTATGTCAAGGTCACAGACACCGACGGCAAAATCTACGAAGAAATGCATATCGATGGCGGCGTGACGGACAACACGTTTCTTCTGCCACCACACTTGCAGATGGCGAAGCTTGACCGGACCAATAAGGTTCGCTGGCGGCGAAAACTGTATGTTATCGCCAATGCGAAAACGACACCGATGCGGAAGGTTGTCAAAGCGACGACATTTGATATTGCGAGCCGGTCAATCGACACGCTCATTCGCCAGCAGCTCAAGGGGGACCTACTGAAGCTGTATCTGCGCGCTAAAGAAAACAAGATTGCGTACCAGCTTGCAGATATTCCGGCGACATTTGACGCGCAGAGCAAAGAGCCGTTTGACCGTGTTTATATGAAGAAGCTCTATGACCTTGGATACCAGGCGGCGCGCAACGGCTATAAGTGGAAATCGATCCCACCAGACCTTTGAACGAGACGTGGGTTTGAATGAGATGTGGGAGAATGCCGTGGGAGAGAAATTCTTCTGGTTTTTCGCAGGCGTATGCGTTGCTAGTGGCTTCTGGCTGGTGCTGATCAACTATGGCGGATCGCACGTGATGGAATTATTCTTTTAGTCGAAATTTGTTAAGGCCGTCGACCCGCGGGGAGCAGTGCTGCTGCTGTGAGTGCCCAGTCGATCAGTCAGCAGATATCAGATCGTGTGTGCGCAAGAAGAGGCGTGATTTTCTGACCATTGAACTACCTTGAGCTCCGAGAATAGAGTGCAAGAGAGAGGCGTGGTCGTGGCGATGGCGGATAACAATACAGCTGATGTGATTGTCGTGGGTAGCGGCATTGCGGGTCTGTCGGCGGCAGCGACCGCGGCGCAAGGCGGTGCGCGTGTGATCCTGCTGGAGCGGGCGCCACGCGAAGATCGCGGTGGCAATACGCGCTGGACTGAAGCTTTTATGCGGATGAAGAGCGAAGACGAGGTCACGGATGATTTTGAGGCGCACTTCATGGCGAACGCCGGGCATCATCTCGATCCGAGCTTGGTGCAGGAAATGGCGGGTGATTTCGAGAGCCGCAGTGGCATCGCCAAGACATTAGGCATGACGGACCCGGATGTCATTTCGAGGTTTGCTGACAAAGCAGGCCCAACGCTGCAGTGGCTGAAATCGTTCGGGGTGAAATTCGACTTCCTGCCGAGCTATCTGATTACGACCTGCACAACGCGGCTTGCCCCGATTGGTGGTGGGCTGGCGCTGGTTGAGGCACTCAGCGACTGGGTCGAGGATAACGACGTTGACGTGCGCTATGAGACGTCAGCGCGTGGTCTGATCCATGATGAAGATGGTGCTGTGGTCGGTGTGATTTCATCTGGGAAAGTCAACAAGACGAGCGATTTGTTGGCGCCATCGGTGATCCTGGCGTGTGGCGGGTTTGAGGGCAATTCTGAGATGATGGTGCATTATCTCGGTGGGCAGGCGCGGTATCTGAGACCGGTTGCGCGCGGTGGTTATTACAACAAAGGTGAAGGCATCCGAATGGCGCTGGCGGCAGGTGCAGCGCCGAGCGGTGACTACAGTCGCTTCCATGCCGAGCCATTAGATCCGCGATCCGGTGAGCCCGAACCGATCGTGCTGATCTTTAATTATGGTGTGCTGGTCAACGCGAAGGCTGAGCGTTTCGTTGATGAAGCGCCGGCGACAGTTGATGCGACTTACGAAGCCATCACGCGTGACATTCATGAGCAACCGCAAAGCATAGCGTACGCGGTGTTCGATGCGCGTATTGAGGATGTGCCGAACTGGCGACGCGCGGTACGCTCCGATGTGCCACCGTTTGAAGCTTCGACATTGGCTGGGTTGGCTGAGCAGATGGGCGTCGATGCAACGTCATTGCAGCGGACAATGGAGGCTTACAACACGGCGTGTCCCGAAGATGATGGATCGTTCAAGCCACTGGAAGTTGATGGATTAGCGACAGCGCAAGATTACGTGCCGCCGAAATCGAACTGGGCCCGACGCATCGAGACGGCGCCTTATATGGCGTTCCCCATCATGTGCGGTAACTGTTTTACATTTGGTGGTTTGAAGGTCGATCCGGATGCACGGGTGCTTAATACCGATGGTGAAGCGATACCAGGACTTTATGCGGCGGGCGAGACGATGGGGATTTACTACGGCACGTATACTGGCGCGACATCCGTGCTGCGTGGTGCCGTGTTTGGGCGGATCGCAGGTGAAGGCGCAGCGCTGCGTCGGAATGACTGAGGCAGATGTGGAATGACTCGAAATGACCGTCAGGAGGTAGGCCATGACACGTATTGAGGTGAAACCGCTTGCGACGTCTGTCGGGGCGGAAGTGTTTGGGGTTGATCTATCGGGCAATGTTAGTGACGCCGCGATCGATGCCGTCCGGCAGGCATTGCTGGATCACGGTGTGATATTTTTTCGCAATCAATCGCTTGATGTCGACGCGCACAAACGTCTGGCGCGCCAGTTTGGCGAGATTTTTATTCACCCGAATTTCAATACGGGGGAAGGCGACCCGGAAGTCGTCAACATCGTGCGCAAACCCGGCGATACGCATATTGTTGGTGAGGAATGGCATACGGATACGACGATGATGGCGGAGCCGCCGATGGGTGCGTTGCTCTATGCGATCGAAGTGCCGCCGGTTGGTGGTGATACGCTGTTTTCAAGCCAGACGATGGCTTATGAGCGGTTGTCGGATGGCATGAAGGCGTTGATCGCACCGCTCAAGTGCGTGCACACGGATCGCAAGGTGGCAGGGCCAAATTCACCGATAGCCAAGGCCAAGCGATCGACTAAGGCGCGGTTTGATGAGGATTGGCGCGAGACGCGCAACGCGCATCCTGTTGTTCGGACGCATCCGGAGACGGGCCGGAAATGTTTGTTCGTCAATCACTCGTACAGCATTGCGTTTGAGGACATGACGGAAGAGGAAAGCCAGCCGCTGCTCGGCTGGTTGATGGAATGGGGTCATCGACCAGAGTTTACGTGTCGGTTCCGTTGGGAGAAAGGTTCGCTGGCGTTCTGGGACAATCGTTGCGTGAAGCATCTGGCGCTGCATGACGTACAGGGCTACGATCGGATCATGCGGCGTATTCAGATTGCGGGCGAGCGAGTTGTTTGATGGTGGGGCGAGTACGGTGATTGGCGATGCATGATGACACCTACGATGTTGCCGTGGTTGGCGGTGGCAGTGCTGGTGTCGCAGCAGCAGCCGGTGCGGCGCGCAGCGGCGCGAAGACGCTGCTGATCGAGGCGGCAGGTTGTCTTGGCGGCGCTGCTACGATGCGTAATGTAGTGACATACTGCGGGATCCATACTCTGACGGACCCGAGCCGTCAGGTCGTGTTTGGTGTTGCCGAAAATGTTCTTGAAAAGCTGCGCAAGTGGAAAGCAGTGACGCCTCCGCAGCGGTTTCGCGGCGTGTTTTTGGCGTTCGATCCTGAAGCTGCGAAGGTTGCCTTGGATGAGGTGTGTGGTGAGGCAGGTGTGCATGTACTGTTGCATAGTAGTCTGGTCGCTGCGGAACGAACGGATGGCAGGATTACCGAGTTAACGTTGCAGGATCATGGTGGTCGACATGTCGTCAGGGCCCGGTCATTCGTGGATGCAACGGGTGAAGGTAACTTGGCCCATCTCGCGGGTGCGTCGCTTAGATATGGTAACGGCGATGAAGTGAACCTGGGTTCGCTTGGCACACGGTTTGGTGGCATTCCCGCAGATGTAACTGTAACGGCCGATCAAATCGCGGCAGCCGTCGAAGCGCATAGCAAGGCGGGAGTAGGACCGTTTGCGAAAGACCGCAGTGTTGTCGTCCGACTGCCGATCAGTGGTGACCTGGCATTGTATGTTGCCAGTGCTGATTATGATCCGCGAGACGCCGTGAGCCTGTCGAAAGCGGAAGCCAGTGGGCGGCAACAGGCGCGTGCCTATCTGCAAGCTATTCAGACAATACATGGGTGTGAACGGGCCTATTTGGTTTCGACCGGCCCTCAGTTTGGCACACGGGAGAGCCGCCATCTCAACTGTGCATATCAACTGACCTGGCAAGACATTGAAGAACGGCGGACGTTTGCTGACTGCATCGCAATCGGTGCGTGGGGTGCGGAGTGGCATGATCGCAAGACCTATGCGAGCACGTTTGATTATTCGCCCGATCGCGACGCCTACGAAATTCCGCTTGGCTGTCTGGTCAGCTGCGACACGACGAACTTATTTGCTGCCGGACGCACAGTCGATGGCGATCGCAAGGCGGGTGCCGCGATCCGGGTGATGGGGACCAGCTTTGCCACGGGGCATGCCGCAGGTATTGCTGCAGCTGAAGTTGCTGATCAGGGTCGCTTTGAAGCCAAATCGGTGCGTCAAACGTTGATGTCGCAAGGCGCTGTGATCAGTACGTCTGAAGCACAGTGAGTTTTTGGCCGCGAGACTATCGTTTAGTCCGCCCGATAACCGTACAGCCAATCTAGCGTCTGAAACCAATCCGCGGCGGTCTTGGCGCCGAGGATGGCGTTGCGGGCAGCTGCCGAGCCAGCGGAGGGGTGATAGATGTAGTCGCCGATCGCGCGTGAGCCGAGCTGGACCTGTGCGGTGCGCGCAAAGCGGGCGTGGTGGTAGGCTGTGAAGGCGGCATCGATCGTGTCGTGCGAGGCGATGGCGCCGCTGAGGCAGACAGCGTCTTCGAGCGCCATGCAGGCGCCCTGCGCCCAGTATTGCAGCATTGGATGGGCGGCGTCGCCAAGCAAAGTGACGTGCCCATCAATCCAGTTTTCATTCGGGTCCCGGTCACAGAGCACTTCTTCGTCGGTTGCCGGTTCGCCGGCGACGGTTTCGGTGACGTCGTTGTGGTAGGTGACGACGAGATTGAAGACCTTGCCGCCCTTGAGTGGATAGTGAACCACGTGGAATTTGGGGCCGGCCCAGAGTGTTGCCGCGTTCCAGCGCAGGTCCTCAGGCATCTGTTCGGTTGGGATGACGGAGCGGTACGTTGTGTGACCAGATACGCGCGGGCTACTGTCACCAATAAGTTGGGCGCGGATTGCTGAGTGGAGACCGTCCGCGCCGATCAGGGCGCGGCCTTTGATGGGCGGCTTGCCTTCGAGGTGTAGGACGACTTCGCCGTCTGCTTGTTCATATCGAACCGCGGAGCTGGCGGCGTTGAGGTCGATCAGCGGGTTTTCGCGGCAGGCATTGAGTAGGATGGTATGCAGGTCGGCGCGATGAACGACGGCATAGGGATTGCCAAAGTGTTCGCGGAAGGGTTGGTCAAGAGGAATGTTGAAGATCTCTTTGCCGGAGATCCCGTCCATCAGGCGGATTTTGTCGATGTAGATCGCGATCGCGCGGATGGCATCGCCGACACCGAGAGCGTCGAAGCAATTGAAGGCGTTGGGCGCGATCTGGATACCGGCACCGATCTCGGAAAATTTTGAGGCCTTCTCGAATACGGCTGAGGGTAACCCCTTGCGAGCGAGGCCAAGAGCTGCCGCCAAACCGCCGATGCCGCCGCCGGCGATGAGGATCGGTTGATCCGTGGTCATGTGATGGAGTTTCCGTTGATTGGTTGGCTTAGGTAACTCAACTGGGGCAGCTGACCTTGCGCGGACCATCGCTTGCTTGATTTGCAGTGTGGCCGCACTCGCCTACAGTAATTGCGAATGAGCAGGAACGCGAGTTCTATAGAGGAGGCATAATTGATGACCGAATATATTCCCAGCCCGCGAGATTGGGTACGTGAGCAGGTTGAGCTCTATGAAGGTAGTGGCGGTGCCGAGGGGGTGACGCTGCGCGAGACCGGGCTACCGGTGATGATCGTTACGCACATCGGCCGCAAAACAGGCGCGATCCGCAAGACACCTTTGATGACAGTCAAAGATGGCGACGCGTATGTGCTGGTCGCATCGCAGGGCGGGGCACCGAAAAATCCGGTGTGGGTTTATAATATGCGCGCCAACCCGGAAGTCGAAATTCGCGATCAAGCGCAGGTGATGAAGATGCGTGCGCGCGAAGTGACCGACGATGCCGAGCGGGCGCGGTTATGGGAGATGTCTGTGGCGGCCTTCCCGCCATACGCTGAATATCAGGCGAAAACAGATCGTAAGATTCCTGTGTTTGTTGCGGAATAAGTAACGTCCGGATTGGGTAACAAGAGAGCTGCTACGGCGATGGAGAGATGACATGAAATTCGGCATTGCAATGTTCATGACGGATTATTCGATGCAACCAGCCGAGCTGGCGGTTGCGGTTGAAGAGCGCGGGCTCGAATCACTGTGGGCGCCGGAGCATAGCCATATTCCATTGCCGCGCGTATCGCCCTGGGGTGGCGGCGGTGAGCTGCCCAAGAAGTATTATGACGTGATGGATCCGTTTGTTTGTCTGGCGGCTGCCGCTGCGGTGACGAAGTCAATCAAGCTTGCAACCGGAGTTGCTCTTGTCGTGCAGCGCGATCCCATTCAGCTGGCCAAGGAAGTGGCGTCGCTCGATCAAATTTCCGGCGGCCGGTTTCTATTTGGTGTCGGTGGTGGTTGGAATGCGGAAGAGATGGCTGACCATGGCACTGAGTACAAAACGCGCTTCAAGCTGATGCGCGAGCGCATCGAGGCGATGCAGAAGATATGGACGGAAAGCAAGGCTGAGTATCACGGCGATATGGTGGATTTCGGCACGATGATGGCGTGGCCGAAGCCGGTGCAGAAACCCTATCCACCGATCGTTGTTGGTGGTGGCTTCCCGCATGCGGCACGCCGCGCGATCCGCTATGGCGACGGCTGGATTCCGCTTGGCGGGCGGATGGAGTTGTTGGAGACGCTGCCAAAGTTCTGGGCGATGGCGGAAGAGGCCGGGCGCAAACGCGAAGATCTACCCGTGACGAATTTCGGACCGGAGATCAGTGCCGATGAGGTCAAGCGTAATGTTGATGCTGGCGTTGATCGGATCGTCTATGCGCTCGATTCGGAAAAAGCGGATGCGATCCTGCCACTGCTAGATCAGGTTGCGGAGTTGAATGCGCAGAATTGATTGAGTGTTGATTGTTTTGAAGGTTGAGCTAATCCAACTGTTTTGGTTTGCAGCACCAGACGATCGCCCCTCCAATGACAAGGACTAAGGACGCAGAGACTGATAAGCCGGTGATCCCACTGAAGATTGCGGCTAGAATGGCGATCGGCATCAAGAGCCAAGGGGCTACGGCCATGAATTTGGCTAAGCCTTTGGCCACTGATACGGCGAACTGATCGAGACCGATCAAGAGCTTGTAAACGTCCTCAAGCTTTTCGTTTTCGATCTGGCTAACGCCGATGGGCATTTCATCTGGGCTTCCGCGTCGGCGCCGCTGGCCAAACGTACGACTTGTGTTGTCAGAATGGTGATGGTTCGCGACAGCTGAATGGGCCATATCTGCGGGTGCTCGCTGCCGGCTTGCCGCCTGAATATCAGCCCAGTTGACTGATGTTGTTTCCTCGATAGCGCGAACTCGATCCACTATCGATGGGTGGGTTCCGGCTCCAATGTCGCTGAGGTTGGAAATCATCATGGCCTGCACGTCGGTATTGATACCGCTGATTTCATCATTTCTAGCCACTTTTTGCAAAGCGGATATTAGTGCTGCGGGTGACTTCATGATTTCGATAGCGCGCGCATCAGCAATGAATTCGCGTTTCTGAGAGATAAGTTTTCGCAACAGTTCAGCTATGCACCAGGAACCAGACACGAGGGCGACGAACAGAACGGTTTTTGTTATGGGGACTAAAAAAGCAAAAAAGAAGACCATAAATATACTGCCGATGGGGTTTTCTATTGCCAACTGCAGGAAATTTCGACCGACACTGGAAACGGCGCCCGTACACAGGTTCGCGATTGTCATCAAGCGATTGTCGCGCCCTTCGATATGCGCGACCTCGTGTGCGAGCACAGCTTCGAGTTCGGCATTGTTCAGGTTGTCGAGAAGCCCTCTGCTGGCGCCAATGGCTGAATTTTGCGGATGGAAGCCACTGGCATATGCGTTGCGGCCTGAGGATTCTATGACCTCAACGGCTGGCATTGGCAATCCACGGGCGATGGTGAGTTTTTCAACAATTTTATATAAACGAGGCTCTTCATTGCGGCTGGCACGATGAGCGCCGGTTTGCCTTCGTACGAATACAGAGGCGAACCAAACCCCGCCGAGAACGTAGAGGATTGAAGGTATGAGTATCCAAAGAGTTCTCCCTTCATATAGTCGACCGCTTGTGATTAAGCCTGTCCAAATGAGATCCAGGTCGTTTCTGACACGTTGGGTAAAAGGCTTTATAGGCGCAGGTTCGGCCTCCTTCCCACGCAATCTAGTTTCGACTCGCGACATTGGATTGAACATTGAATTGCTGAATAACGGTGCTTGCAGATTTTGGCGATGCTTCGGCTGGACAACTAACACCATCATGGCAAGTTGGATTGCTTGAATGAGAGCCAGAAATACTGGCTACCCGACGTTTCAAGTGGGTAGCCTGAGGTCGAGTTTGCCAGCTATGAGGTAGGTGACGGCCTTCAAGGTCTTGCTGTTTCGGTAGCCGCGTGCCTTGGCTTTTGCGGCCTGGACGAGAGAATTGATGCCCTCG
>CAJQQK010000156.1 GCA_905480435.1 uncultured Hyphomicrobiaceae bacterium
TTGCCTCTGGCTGGCGCAGCGGGATGACTGTAGGGTTCGACATAGGCGTATCGCTCCTCTGGAGTTTATGGCTGGTCTCGATAACCGCCACGATACGTCACCTCTCTCAGATTCTGTCACCCAATTTCGGTCATAGCTCTTCCATTGGACGACCTAAGTGAAACCCCTGCAGATAGGTAATTCCGGCCTGCTCAACGATATCGGCGGTTGGCCCGTCGATGACATATTCGGCAACCGTTTCCATACCGAAGTTTTCAGCCAGCTCGACCATCGTGCGCAGAAACACCCGATCGGTCTTATCCGTTGTTAGATTGCGAATGAAGCCGCCGTCGATTTTGACCATGTCGACGGGTAGATGCTTCAGCGTCTTAAACGAGCTGTAGCCAGCACCAAAATCATCGATCGCCACTCTGCAGCCCATTTCCTTGACCGTATCCACGAACACAATTGACTGGTCGAGGTCATGGATTGTTGCGGTCTCGGTGATCTCGACAATCAGACGCTCTGCCAACTCCCGGCGACAACCAATCAGGTTGTAGAGATCGAGCAACCAGTCGTGATCAGCGCAGGTCAAACCTGAAACATTCACCGAGAGACGCAGGTCCGGGTCAGCTTTGAGATAGTCTGCCGCGAGCGCCAAGGTGCGGCGATCAATCTGTTTGGCAAAGCCCAATTGCTCGGCAACTTCAATGAACTCACCGGCCGATACAATCATACCATTCGGTTTCGTCATGCGCATAAGGCATTCGTAGAACGCCGGTTTGCGGGTTTTACTGTCGACGATTGGCTGCAAATCGAGGTGCATCCGGTTTTCGTCGAGCGCCACGCGAACCTCTTCGGCAACAAACATATTGCGCCGGCGCGCACTTTCCTTTTCCGTGTTCAGGACATGCGCTTCAAAGCAACTCACGCGCCGCTCACGCGCGACATTGAGAGCTTCCAATCCACGGCTCAATGCTTCATTCACAGTTGATGCGTGATCCGGCAAGAGCACACCGCCAACTGACAACGTGGCTGAGATCGGACACGAATTCCCTTCGAATGTCGTCTCGGAGACGGCCTTGATCAGGCGATCCGCCGCAACACGCATTGCGCTTGGTTCACAATCATTGAGAACAATGCCGAATTTGTTCGACGAATAGCGGCCAATGGAGTCACCACCACGGAGTTTGCCACCCAACACGCCAGCAACACGGGCGAGCACCTGGTCGCCCACATCGTAGCCAAAGGTTTCGTTGATCACCGCGAGATTACTTACGGCTGCAACTAGAAGTGCGCTGCTACCCAAAGAGTTTTCAGCTCTGCTGATCACTTTTGCGAGCGCCTGGGTCAAACGAATGCGGTTCAACTGGCCGGTCAGCTCATCGTAGTCGCTGCATGGCGCACTGCTGTCATTGAGAAGATCTGACTCGGATATGACTCGAACCCGGCCACGGGCGCGCGATGGTTTTCCAGTGTCACCTGCCCACCAACGGCCTTGTTCTTCGAGCCAGATGGCTTTCTGGGATCGCAGACCAGCCGGTGCGAACCGATAACGAACGTTGTATGGGACACCGTTCCCGAGATCTTCGCCATAAGTCGTTGAGAAAATCTGTTGTCGCCGCGCGACATGCTCTGGGGCGATGAGAAGCTCATACTCATGGCGGTCCGTGATTGTCGCAACGTTGCGCATCGAAAGCACGTCGCCAGCATTCGCTTCCCAGGAGAACTTGTCCTGCTCCTGCCCCCAGATATAGGCTGTCTCGGCATCTTCGCTGGAGCAGATTATATCGCGTTGCACGTTCTCAAGTAACTCCGTCGCCGCAAGTGCGCTGGCAGCCCCGGGATGGAAATTCTCTCGTACCGACGCCCGGTCTTGATTGGCGGCTGAGAGTGCAAGTTCTTTGTTCACGTTCTCAAGCCCCAAGCCCAGTGTCTCAGTCAACGCCAATATCGATTGCGCAGCCCACATCATGCGAGCTATCCGGTGATCTCAGCAATTTAGGCCGCAATCCCTAACATCAGTTAAAGGTCCGGACTGCCAAATGAACTGCCTTAACCCGTCCACCAGACACGCATTGATCGTGCTGATTGGTCAGACCAACGCACAAAAAAGCCTGCCACAGCGAACCGTGACAGGCTTTCTTAGTCATTTATTAAGCAAACGCTTTTCGCGCTCACCACATTGTGGATCTCTAACCGCCGATTGCAAGATCGCGGCGGGCGACCCGAATTCCGATGGTGTAACCGGCGACAACGTCAATCAACGTCGCGATCACGATAAAGAAGAACACCGACGTGTAGGCCTGTGGGACCATCAGGAACTCAATCAGGCAGACCACAAACACCAGCATCGATAGACCATGATCTAGCAGCGATGTGCTTGAGGTATATGTGGCTTTCAGCAGCTCAGCGAACAGCGTGAAGAACAACAACAGGACGATCAGATCGCCCCACGAGAAGTTCCAGGTCTCTTTGCCTAAAGGAATAGCAACCAACACATCGCGGAGAAGCTTGTCCGTCTCCAACGCGGTGCCGCTACCGCCACCAATCAAAACGAGGATGTTATAGAAGATGAAAACAAACAGGATCAGGGGGATCGCTCTTAGCGACATGGCTCTACTCCGACAGTGTCTGAGATGAGTACGGGTCTATGGTTAGTCCGACAACGCATCATGGTCGCCGCGCGATAGAGTGTTAACGCACTTAAGCGTACTCCAGCCGCGAATTTATGGCGAGCACTTAGTTTGGCTCACATCTAGCCGATTAGCGACTTTGGATCCCGCCAGCACCCTGCCGGGCTTAAAAAAACGCCTTAATTTAAGCGTCTTCTTTGCTCGCAAGGATCTGACGTCCGCGATATTTGCCGGTTTTCAGGTCAATGTGATGCGGGCGGCGCAATTCGCCACTTTCCTTGTCTTCGATATAGGTCGGAGCCTTCAGCGCGTCCGCAGAACGGCGAAAGCCGCGCTTCATCGGGCTAATTTTTCTTTTTGGAACTGCCATTTCTTAACTCCTCGAGCCGGTCTTCTGGCCGCGCGCATAGCATCTGTTAATGCCAGATCGCCGCGCGCAATTGCCTGGACCAGCGGATTTCTTCAATCTGAACTGGATGGAAAGGCGCTTATAGTCGAACTTATTCGCAATTGCCAATGTTTCTTGTAGAGTCTTTATCTCTCACGGCTATTCCTCGCAAGAGCTCGGGCCTGCGAGGGCGCGGCGCAACGCGCCGTGTCGCCTGCGCTCCCTTGGTGAGCTGTCGTTTGAACCAGAACGCGCTCGCCTTTTATCTCTCGGGCTTAGCGGGTTGTCGATTACGTTAGAACACGTTTCCAACCTCGGGAATGGCCGGCCTTGCGGCCGGTGACACAGTCCGTGCGAACGTTACCTGACCGCATCCGATGGCGGATCCGCGTTGCAATTCGCCGCATGAACCGAGTTGCAGCACCCGCCTTTCTGACAGATGGCGCGGGTAGACTGGCGGTCAGGAGCGACGCCTGCTGCTCTGTAAGGTCAATCGGTGCCTGTTTGAAATGACGGCGGACTGCGACCTCAATCCCAAACAGGCCCGGTCCCCACTGAGCGATGTTGAGATAAACCTCCATGATTCGGCGCTTTGGCCAGATCAGCTCAATAAGCGGGGTAATGGCCAGCTCAAGTCCTTTTCGCGCGAAACTCCGATCCGTCCATAAAAACAGGTTCTTGGCGACTTGCATTGTGATCGTACTGGCCCCGCGCACTGCGTCTATGCCGTGGCGATCCGCTGTTTTCATAGCACGGCTCAACTCATGGAAATCAATGCCCGCATGGCGGCAAAACCGTGCATCCTCGGAGGTTATAACGGCTCGGATGAGATTTTCGGAGATTTGCTCAATCGGCGTCCAGTTATGTTGAACGTGGGCTCCGACAAAGCGATCGCGCAGCATGACGGCCGATGTTGGCGGATCGACAAACCGAAGCACCAGCAAAATCGTTCTGGCAATGCAAACAAAGGCCAGACTGGCTACCGCTAGGAAAGCCGTGCCGGCATACAACGCCCCTCGGGCTGATGCATAAAGCTCGTTCCACATGTTCACTTCGCAGCCAGAACGGATTTGGTTAAGTAGCAAGTACGCCATATTGCAATGATGACGCATAAACCAGATGCACCATTCTGCGGTAACAATTTGTAATCAGTAGCCGTCTTTATACGTCAAGCAAGAGCTTGACCGGAGCCGAAGCACGATGACCACGTTTGAAGCGCGCCTTGCGTCGCATGCTGCAACCACCGACGCATTTCTCGGCCGGGTCCTGGATGATAGAGTTGACGATGCCGGCGTGCCTGAACGTCTGCGCCAGGCGATGCGGCACGCGGTGATGGCCGGTGGCAAACGTTTTCGGCCATTTCTAGTGATCGAAGTTTCTTCACTTTTTGGCGTCAGCACTCGGCAAGCCACAGCAACCGCGGGCGCGCTTGAATGCCTGCACTGCTATTCACTGGTGCATGACGACCTGCCGGCAATGGACAATGACCGATTGCGGCGCGGCCAACCAACTGTGTGGGCTGCCTTTGATGACTGGACCGCCATCCTTGCTGGGGATGCCCTGTTGACGCTCAGTTTTGAGATCCTGTCCCGGTCTGAGACCCACGCAAACCCCACCGTTCGCAATGAACTGGTCTCTGCGCTTGCGATCGCTGGTGGACCGGTTGGCATGGTTGGCGGGCAGGCGCTTGACCTGTCATCCGACAAACTGGGCGATCCAGCCAACCCGACGCTCGATTATGTCCGCCGCTTGCAGGCTATGAAGACCGGCGCGCTGATCCGGTTTGCCTGTGAGGCTGGCGCCCTTCTGGGGCAGGCCAGCGACCAGGAGCGCCTGGCGCTAAAATCCTACGGCGCGCACCTTGGTGTGGTTTTTCAGATTGCTGACGATTTGCTTGATGCGACGGGCGATGCAGCGACGGTTGGTAAAGCCACCGGCAAAGACGCGGCAGCTGGCAAAGCGACACAAGTATCACTGCTCGGCGTTGAAGCGGCGAAGGATTATCTTGCGACAATGGTGCAAGCCGCACTCGACGACTTGGCGCCATTTGGTGAACGTGGCGCGATCCTCGCACAAGCCGTTCACTTCGCAGCCCAGCGCGCTAAGTAAAAGAGCCGCCAAGATCTCTGACCCTGGGGCTCTTGATCGGAAAAGTGTAACCTTAGCCGGCTTGCGGCACGCCGCCAGTGGCATACATCAGGCCGCCGAACAAAACGGCAAAGACAACTGCCGTCATCAACGCGTTTACGAAACGGCTATTAAACGCCAGCATATTGGCGACCAGGTCGATAATGAACACGAGTACGGCCGAAATGCCGACCATCTTGAACCATTGCTCCTGGCTCATGGCTCCGACTTCAGCGCTCAGTGCTGCCTGATCAATCACGAAATACAACGCGCCGTAAACCAGCGCAAAAACAACCGCCGTGACGAACGCGTTCATAAAGCGGCTCGAGAACGACAGCATGTTACCGACATAGCCGATGACAAACAGGATGCCCGACCCGATAAGGATCTTAATCAAAAACGCAGATTCTGCTTCCGACATGTGACTTCTCCCGTTGTGCGCGATCCCATTTCCGCGCAGGCGCCCATTCGCAAAGCGGCATGACATGTGCCGCGCAAATTCAGGCAGGCTGTTAAGCCCATACCGAGCCTATAGCAGATATGTATCGCCCTTGCGAACGCTGCACTTGCGGTTGCCAGTTGGCGAGGCGAGGATGCCACAGCCTACTGAATGTATCGGCAGGCCGCGCCCACCATGCCACCATCGGGCCATCTTTCGGAGACCGCCATGCCATCCGTCGCTGATCTCACCGCAACTGAGGCTCTCAGCCAGATAAAATCCGGCGATCTGACCAGCACAGCGCTGGTTCAAGCCTGCCTTGACCGCATATCCGAGCGCGAGCCTGCGCTGCACGCTTGGCAATATCTCGATCCAGAACATGCGCTTCGCCAGGCAAGTGCGCTCGACAAAGCACAAGCGGATGGCGAACCGCTCGGTCGGCTGCACGGCCTGCCGGTTGGCATCAAAGACATCATCAATACCGGCGATATGCCAACCGAGAGCGGCACGCCTTTCTTCAAGGATCACCAGCCGGAGGAAGATGCGCGCTGTGTTGCGATGCTGCGCGAAGCGGGCGCCGTTATTATGGGCAAGACGGTAACAACTGAACTGGCAGCACTTGCCCCCTCAAAATCGCGCAATCCAGTCAATTCCGCACATACACCGGGCGGCTCGTCAGCTGGATCGGGCGCGGCGGTTGGCTCGAACATGGTGCC
Organism: uncultured Hyphomicrobiaceae bacterium; assembly: GCA_905480435.1. Taxonomy (GTDB): domain Bacteria; phylum Pseudomonadota; class Alphaproteobacteria; order Rhizobiales; family Hyphomicrobiaceae; genus CAJQQK01. The sequence continues at coordinate 6,286 of CAJQQK010000156.1, forward strand.
GCTGGCGCTTGGCACACAAACCGGCGGCTCCGTCATCCGGCCAGGTTCGTTCTGCGGCGTCCACGCTCTCAAGCCGACCGTTGGCTTCATTCCGCGCCGTGGCGTGACGTTGCAATCGCATACGCTCGATACTGTCGGGGTCTATGGCCGATCGGTTGAAGATCTCGCGCTGATCAGCGACGCGACGAGCGAGTTCGAAGCAGGTGACGCGTTCAGCTATGCCCGCGCCGCGCCCAACCTGACGGACGCTCTATCTGGGCCGGGCTCCACATCCGTCAAACTCGCGTTCTGGAAAACGCCGGGCTGGGATCTGGCAGACGACAAGGCCCAGGCCGCGCTGAGTGATTTCGCCTCTGGGCTTGGTCGCGATTGCAGTCCGGTCGAGATTGCTGCCGCGCAGAACGTCTCGGTCGATCATAAATACATACAAGCTGCCGAAAACGCGCACTACTACGGCCCGCTCTACGATCGCGACAAGAGCCTGCTCACCGACGACCTGCGTGGACGCATGGCGGTCGCGCTAGAAACGTCTGCGCGCGACTACCTCGGCGCTGTCGAGCGACGCGATCAGCACTATCGCGCTGTCGCCGATGTGCTCGACCAGTTCGACGCAATCCTGTGCCTCTCAGCTGCAGGCCCGGCAGCACATGGCTACGCATCAACGGGCAATCCGGTCTTCAACGGACTGTGGACCTACCTCGGCGTGCCCTGCATCAGCCTGCCACTGCTCACGATCGATGACATGCCGCTTGGCGTGCAGCTCGTCGGCAAACGACGCGAAGAAGCAAAGTTGCTGCAGACTGCGAAATGGCTTGAGGGGCGGGTTAGCGCCTGAGCGTGATTGCCGCGCTCAGGACCGTTCCAACGGCGCATAATCACCGGCAGGAAACTTGTCGCGCAGCATGAATTTTTCAATCTTACCGGAACCCGTGAGCGGAAACTCCTGGACATGACACCAAACCGTCGGTGTCTTCTGCGGTGACATATGACTACGGCAATGGCTGTGGAGATCGGACACATCCAGCGTTTGATTGCCTTCTGAGCGAATGAAGCAAGCAATCACTTCGCCCCACTGTTCGTCAGGCAAGCCGACGACTGCCACTTCGGCAACGGTTGGATGTTCGAGCAGCACGTTCTCAATCTCGACCGGGAAATGGTTCTCGCCGCCGCGAATGATCATTTCCTTCACGCGTCCTGTGATGCGGACATAGCCGCGCGGGTCCATGACACCGAGATCACCAGAGTGCAACCAACCTTCGGTGTCGATCGTCTCTGCGGTTGCTTGCGGGTTGGCATGGTAGCCGATCATCGTCGATCGTCCGCGCGCGCAGATTTCGCCGATGGTGCCGATTGGCACGACGGCGTTGTCGTCGACGTTGCGGATCGACACGTCGGTTTGCGGAATGGGTTGGCCGGCGGTGTTGCAGATGTCGTCAATGCTGTCGGTGAGATGATGCTGGGTGATGACCGGGCTGTATTCGGTCTAGCCGTAAAGCGTCGAGAACCCGCAGCCAAATGCCGATTGCACGCGGCTGACGAGTTCCGGTGCCACCATTGAGCCGCCTGAGCTGACGACCTGCAAACTGGATACGTCACGCGGTACGCCATTGGGAAAGCCGGTGGTGCCCGATGTGTATTGGATCTGAGCTGCGTCGCCTGGTTGGACGGCAGGGAGAGCGCCAGCGCTATCGCCGGTTCTGAATAGAATCTCGTGGTTGTTGAGATCGATCACCTCGCGAAGCGCATCGAGATCGCGAATGGCGTCCTGGGCGATATCGGCCATCGGGTTGCCGCGATAACTTTCGACCAGGAACAGGCCGACTGCTTCCGAGTGCTCCAGAACGTGGCGTAACTCTTTGGCTTGATAGGCTGGATTGGCTGCTACGAGCACGAGACCTGCAAGGGCGCAGGCATATTCCATCATCACCCATTCGGGGATGCTCGGTGCCCAGACAATAATGCGCTCGCCTGGTTGGAAGCGGGATGCGAGGGCCGCTGCGAGCCGCTCGGAATCGACAAGCAGTTCGGTGTATGTCCATCGTCGACCAAGTGTGCCCTGGGTCGTGACTTCGACAAGAGCGGATCCGGCTGGGTTGGTCTTTGTGGTGATCCGCAGCAGCTCGCCAACCGTTGTTTCCCAGATCGCTTCGGCTGCGTGAGCTGGGAAATGGGATTGTTTAAGTTCGAGATGATCCACGATTGGCGATCGCATTTCCTTCGCAGTTTTGTTGCCCCGATCTCATCCAGATCGCAGATGAGCGTCAACCCTGTTGGCGGGCCGTCTATCGCGCGCACCCTACCCAAAGCGCTTCTCGATATAGTCTTCCATGATGCCTTTGAATTCGTTAGCTATGTTGGGTCCGCGCAAGGTCATGGCTTTCTTGCCGTCAATGAATATGGGCGCCGCCGGAGTCTCGCCAGTGCCCGGAAGTGAGATGCCGATGTCGGCGTGTTTTGATTCACCGGGACCGTTGACGATGCAGCCCATCACCGCCAGGTTGAGCGTTTCAACGCCTGGATAACGTGCGCGCCACTCCGGCATGCGATCGCGGATCATGTCTTGGACATCACGCGCGAGCTCCTGGAACACCGTCGATGTTGTGCGGCCACAGCCAGGGCACGCTGCAACAATCGGCGTGAACGATCTGAGGCCCATTGTCTGCAGCAGTTCCTGTGCTGCCTGGACTTCGGTGGTGCGTGGTCCGCCTGGTTCTGGTGTCAACGAAAAGCGGATCGTGTCGCCGATGCCTTGCTGCAGTAGGATGCCCATCGCAGCCGATGACGCGACGATGCCCTTTGAGCCCATGCCAGCTTCGGTCAGCCCGAGATGCAGCGCATAATCCGAGCGCGCGCTCAGCATCGTGTAGACGCTGATCAGGTCCTGTACCGCCGACACTTTTGCGGAAATCACAATCTGGTCGCGGCCCAGGCCGAGTTCCTCGGCGCGCTTGGCAGACAGAAGCGCCGATTGCACGATCGCCTCGTGCATCACCGACCGCGCCGGTTTGGGTGTGGCCGAGGTCGCGTTTTTATCCATCAGATGAGTTAGCAATTCCTGATCGAGCGAGCCCCAGTTGACGCCGATCCGGACCGGCTTGCGATATTCCAGCGCTTTCTCGACGATCGATGAAAACTGCACATCACGCTTGGCTTTGAAACCGACGTTGCCAGGATTGATCCGATATTTATGCAGCGCTTCGGCGCAGGCTGGATTGTCCGCTAGCAGGGTGTGACCAATATAGTGGAAGTCGCCAACGATCGGCACGAGCACATCCTGCGCCTCAAGTTTCTCGCGGATATGAGGCACGGCTTTCGCCGCTTCGTCGCGATCGACCGTGATGCGGACCAACTCTGAGCCGGCACGGGCCAGCGCCGCAATTTGCTCAACGGTCCCTTCGATGTCTGCGGTATCAGTGTTGGTCATCGACTGGACGACGACCGGGGCGCCACCACCGATCGTCACTGCGCCAACGCGGACCGGCACGGTTTGGTGCCGTGACAAACGCAATTCACTCGCGTCAAGTTGCTCTTGATCGTCGATCTTCTGGCCGTCCATCCGGACTGCTCCTCGTATCATTCAAGTCGATGCATTACCGCAATCGGCGGACCAGCTCACTGCTCGGATAGGAATCCGCTGGCAAGCCGAATTTAATCTGTGCCGCCTTGACGGCTGCGCGGCTTTTCACGCCGTGCTTGCCATCAATTCCGCCCGTATCGAAGCCGCGTTTATTGAGTTGCTCTTGCAGCGCCAGAATTCTCTTGTAGCCAAATTCTTCAACAGCTCCACGACCAGCACGATAACGCGGAACGCCGGTCAGACGGGTTGCCAGATAGGCCGCCGTCGTCGCGTAATTCAGAGACTGGTTCCATTGCGGATAGATGTCGAAATTGCGATAGGCGATGAAGGCTGGACCATTGCGTCCCATCGGCAGCAGCAGCGCGGCACGAGCATCGCCTTTGAGGGCTCGACCATTACGATCTTTCACACCCCATGCGCCGAGCTTCGACAGCGGATGCTTGATCGCTAGATCTGCCTCACGCCATGGCATGCGTGTCGGTACTTGGACCTCTTGAAGCCATGGCTCGCCGCGCTTCCAACCAAGGTGCTTGATGAACGATGCCGTTGATTGAATGATATCGGCATCGCTGCGGATGAGATCGCGACGGCCATCGCCATCGGCATCAACGGCGTACTCAAGATAGTGCGATGGCAGGAACTGAGTCTGGCCAAGTTCGCCGGCCCACGAGCCGACCATGCGCGGCAATGTCAGATAGCCACGGTCGATAATTTTCATGGCTGAAATCAACTCGCCGCGAAACAGTTCGGGCCGGCGGCAATCGTAGGCCAGCGTCGCCAGTGAATTGAAGATTTGGGTCTGCTTAGAGGTGCCTGCGCCGAAATCGCTCTCCAACGCCCAGAACGCGGTGATGATTGTGCCCGGCACGCCGTATTTCTTTTCCGCGCGACGGAACTCGGCAGCACGTTGTTGAGCTTGCGGGCGCCTGCTTTGAGACGATGCGACGTCACCAATCGCTTGGAGAATTCGGCGAATGTCAGCGAGAAGAAGCACTGCCGGCGATCACGCTTGATGATGCCTGGCTGGAAGCTGACCGTGTCATATGTGCGCCGGATGGTGCCCGGTTTGATGCCAGCTGCCACAACCTCGCGACGAAACTCTTTCTTCCATGTGGCAAAGCTGCCTTCGGTCCGACATGTTGACCTGGCGAAGCTGGATGTCGCAAACAAGCCAAGCAGAGCGCCTACCAGACATACTGTCGTGACATAAGGATGGGCTGTCGCGACATAAGTACGGGCCGTCGCGATACGAGAATGGCTCATCGCTCAATCCTTCCGGATACAATCCATGGTCGCCAACAATGACGATATTTCAACGCGATAGCCCAACACCATCACTATTAGCTCACGCTAGCTGGCATTCTGGTCGCATGTCATACGTGAACGATCAAGTGCCCAGGTGGCACGCTTGCATGCAAAAATGCCGCCGCGAATACGCCCACAAAACCGCCTTACAAAGCTATATGCTCTGCTGCGGAATAACTGCATTCGCGACGTTGCAAGCACCTTTCGGCCATAGCATGGCCGCAACGATGAAGTAACGGGTTTGTTGGATGACTGGCGGGCTGATGCGTTCATATTGCTCACAGAAGTAAATTGTTGGTGCTCGCGCCGAAGTTTATGGGTCAGTATTGAAGGTGAGGCTGCCCGGAATTGCCGGGCTTTGGAGGCTATCGCATGGATTTGGTTCCATTGGTGAACGGTTTGAGCGGGACTGCCACAAGTTCTCAAACGCTCCTGACCGGAGCCGGCATTCTATTGATCGTCCTCTATCTGCTGTTTTCACAGTTCGGCAAACGGATCGGCAAAGCGCTTGGCGACGTGATGTTCACCAACTGGCGACTTGGCCTTCTGGGGCTGACAGGCATCGTGCTGTCGGTGGCGTCTGGCTGGACGACCTGGGACGGCATGAGCAATTTCACCCGCGAGCCGATACTCTCAGCGCTGGTCACGTTCGGCATTCAAGGCATCATGCTGATCGTTGCCTGGCTGATCGGCGAAAGTTTTGCAACCGGTATGAACCACCGGCCCCAAAACGTGGCAACCGGTACGCCCTCAGCGCTTAGAGCGCTGCAGCCCGTTGCCAGCTCCGTTGCCGGTATTCTGCTGTTCACCGCGATCGGTATCCTCATCTACGGCTCATTTGCTGCGCCCGATGCCATCGAGGCCGTGCGTGCCGCCAACACACCCTGGTGGAGCAATTGGTGGGACAAGTTGGCATTCGCCGCGCCCGTCGTAGTGCTTGTCGCGTTGCTGATCGTCAATGCCGGCAGCGATGTGCTTGAGGACTACACCCAATCTCTGCGCATCATGATCCGCAGTGCTGTGCTCTGGGTGATGTTTCTTGCCTGCATGGCAACGTCGGTCTTCTTTTCATTCGACTCACTGTTCTCGACGATCTTCCCGGCAAGCGAACGTCAACGCGCCGCTGATCTGCGTGCCCAGAACCAGGTCGCCGGTATCGTCAACGACATTGGAAGCCTGGCCGCGACGCGACGGCTGAGCGAGCAGGAAGCCTTGTTCGCAGATCAAGCCTGGGCGCGTTACTCGGGCAGCCTCGACAAGTTGGTTACAATTGCTGGCGGCGCCGAAGATAAGCTGCAGGCTTTTATGGAGCAAAAGCTGCGCGAGAGGCAGGCTCAGATCAACCGTTTCCAAGAAGACAAGTCGTCTGCACAATCGCAGCAGGTCAACTTGACGCAACGCAAAGGCTTGCTCAACACCGAGATCAGCCGCCTCAAAGAGCGGGTCTCGGGGCTTGCGCCAGAAACCGCGCGGCTTAAAGGGCTTGTTTTTGATAAAGACCGCGAACTTATCGCGAAAACTGCCGAGGCTGAAGCTGAGGCCGGCGGCATCGGCATCACGTCCCAGGCTGGCCGTGGCCCAAAATACCGCGAAATCAAAGCTCAACTTGAGCGACTCAATCAGGAAAAGAAAAACCTCGAACTGCAGCTACGCGAATTTCAGTCGCGGCTCGATACCGCCCGCGCCAAGCTTGTAAAAAATGAAACCCAGCTGACTGAGACCGACGGTGGCATCGCCAAACTCAGGAGCCGATCAGACATCGCATCGCGGATGATTGATGTGCGCGAGAAGCGCGATACCGAAACACCGAGCTTTGACGCGACCAATGGCCTGCAACAGCTTGCAACCGCGCGCGAAGCATTTCGGCGAGAGCCAACTTCCGCAGGCCTCAGCAAAATACAAAGTCTGTGCGGCGCAATTGTCGGTGCGATGCAAGGCCAGCCGGTTCTCAGAGACCAGACCGCCGGCATCAACTGCGATCCGGGTGCTGCGAGCGAGTCTGCGTCGCGCGTATTTGCAATCAACACCGGCCTCGTTGCGCTTCAGCAAAACTGCATCGGCGGTAGCAAGCTGCCAAGCGGTGGCGCGGATGTCTTGTTCGGTTTCGCACGGCGCTGCGTTCAGGACGCCGGCCTGCCCAGCCGTGATACCGACGCGCTGCGCAAAAAGATCAACATCGTCGAGCTCAATCGCGACGACAAAGCCCACCGGTTTGTTGTGACGTCGAACGCATTCCAGGACGGCAACAAACTCGCCTATCTAGCCCTGTCGATCGCGATCGCCATCGACGCTCTGGTGTTCATGTCTGGCCTGTTCGGTGCCAATGCAGTGCGCTCGCCGCTTTCCGATGTTCCGAGCCACAAAGGCCGCAGTGCGCGCCAACTGGAAGATGTTGTCGAGAATTCCCTGCTGCCGGATAAGTTCGAGAACGCAATACATGCAATCGAGGGGATCCAACCAGTTAGCGGTATGGTGCCTGCCGCACTCGGCATTGGCTGGACGCACGAAACTGTGGTGCCGGAAAGCGAGATCGGTAGCAAACTGCGCATCCTGAAAGTCCTCAACGCTGGCGCCACGATCGGCGCTGTGCGCCGCGATGAGACGTTCCCGGCGCGTTATTTCATTCGCGGTGAACTCGTTGAATTCCTCAATGTCGTCGCGAAGAACGCCTTTGAGGGCGACAAAGATAAGGTCAAGCTCGCAGAGCTGCGCAAGATTGTAACCGTTGCGCTGCAACCCTATGTCAGCGACCATGCCGATATCGTGCTTGGTCATATGCATCCGATTTCCGACAAAAGCGGCTTCACCTCGGAAATCTTCATGCAGGACATGCCGGCTGACGATGTGCCGATCGTGCAACGTTCGCTCAATGCCGGCTCGACACTCGACTATGTGCAGCGCGATGATCGCAAAGAAGAGCGTGATCGGTTCTACGTGCACAAAGAGTTCTACCGCACGCTTGCGATGATCTCGGCTGAACATCCCAAGTATGGCCGTCGCCTGACGTTTGGCCATCAGCAATTGATGCCACCAGAGGCATCACCACTCGACGGCGGCGCTCTTGCCAACCCGGGCACCAATACGATGCTCGCCGGACGGCCAACGGAAACCGCGCACCGGATTACTGATGAGACGATGAGCCCCGCGCCGCAGCCGCCGGCGCCCCGTGACGTGAGCTCGCCCGCCGCTCATCAGACGCCTGAGCCATCCGATGGGCCATCGCAATCTGGAGTGCGCATCCAGCTGCTTAAACAGCTCATACAATCTCTACGGATTGACCCTGAGACTTTCGTTGAGTTGTCCGGCTCCACGTTCGAAAAAGCGCTTGATGCAAGCGAAGCGCTCAAACAGCTGCGCGCGAATAACGGCCTGCTTGAGCAGAACCTGCAGCTCCGCGACCGACAAGCCGCGCAGAGGATCAAGGATTCATATCAAGAAATTGCATCGAAAATTTCTGGAGACGACGCCGCATTTGAGCGGCGCATGTTGGACGATGCGAACAATGAGATTGAAGAAAACTGGGCCATTCTGATGATGATGCCGAAGGGCCCTTACGAAATCTTGTTCCAACAAATGATCGAGAATTTCGAAGCTGATGCAGCAGAAGACAAGCTAAAGCCCGATGAAGATCGAGCACTGCAAAGTGTGCGGGCGCTGCGTGAAGCAATTGTTACCAACCCACGCAAAACCATAGAAGACTGGGTGCAGCTGGAACAGGAACTCAACCGCGTCAATGCCAAAGACATCAACGCCGAAGTCGTTCCAATTAACAGTCGCCGCGCTTAGAATTGTCCAGACCCATAACGAGTAAATAAAAACGGGTGGCCTGGTATCAGCGCCACCCGTTCTGATTCAATGCGTACCGTTGAGAACGATTAGCGCGGCTCGACGACCGTCTGACTCTGTTCACCCAGACCCTGAATGCCGAGCTTCATGACATCGCCAACGTTGAGGAACACCTGCGGGTCCATGCCGAGACCGACACCCGGTGGTGTGCCCGTGGTGACAACATCGCCAGCTTCCAGCACCATGAACTGCGAGATGTAGTGCAGGCAGTGCGCAATCGAGAAGATCATCGTCTTGGTATTGCCGGTCTGCATGCGCTTGCCGTTGACATCGAGGAACATGTCGAGATTTTGGACATCTTCGATCTCATCTCGTGTCACCAGCCAAGGGCCGAGCGGCCCTGACGTTTCGAAGCATTTGCCCTTCATCCACTGGCCGCCGCGCTCAGCCTGGAAATGGCGCTCGGAGACGTCGTTGCAAATGGCATAGCCGGCGATGTAATCGAGCGCGTCTTTCTCGTCGACGTACTGCGCGCGCTGGCCGACAACGAACGCGATTTCGGCTTCCCAATCGAGCTTCTTCGAGCCGCGCGGCATGATGACGTTGTCGTTGGGTCCAACGATGCAGTTTGCCAGCTTGTTGAACAAGATTGGCTCTTCCGGAATTGGCGAGCCAGTTTCCTTGGCGTGGTCAGCATAGTTGAGGCCTACCGCGATGAAGTTGCTGCTACCGGCTACCGGTGCACTGATGCGTGCGTCGGCCGGTGCTTCCGGCAATGATGACGTGTCAATCGCGCGTAACTTGTCGAGCCACGCCGGTGACACCGTGTCCCCTGTGATGTCCGAGACATAGCCGGACAGGTCGCGGATTTTGCCGTCGCCGTCGACGATACCAGGGCGTTCATTACCGGCTTTACCAAAGCGTACGAGTTTCATGGGGCTTCCTCCGAGATTATTTTTGGAAAAATAGTTCGTTGCCCTGATGTCTACGAACATCGCAGCGCCGGATCAAGGCGCAGGGACGCGTCCACTATCAGATAGCCGGAGAGCTTCCGTGCGGACAAGCGCTGACAGATCGCCCGGCACATAGTATCTTCCCGGCAATTCACTTCGGTCCCTACAAACCATTTTGGCGCATACGAGGAGCACGCAGCATGGCAGGCAGAGAAGCAGTCATCGTTTCAACCGCACGAACCCCGATCGGCAAAGCCTATCGCGGTGCCTTTAACGATACCGCCGCACAGGCGCTTGGTGGCCACGTGATCGCAGAAGCCGTCAAACGCGCAGGCGTCGACGGTGCCGAAATCGAGGATGTCATCATGGGCAGCGCGCTACAACAGGGCGCGACCGGCCACAACACGGCCCGACAATGCGCCATGCGGGCTGGTCTGCCGGTGTCCGTTGCCGGCATGTCGCTCGACCGGCAGTGCGCATCCGGCATGATGGCGATTGGTGTTGCTGCGAAGCAGGTTTTAAACGACGGCATGGATATTGTGGTTGGTGGCGGGCTTGAATCTGTCTCGCTGGTCCAGAACGACAAGATGAACCAGTACCGTGTCGAGGACCCGGATCTCGTTGCCAGCGTGCCGGCGATGTATATGTCGATGCTGGAGACAGCAGAAACCGTCGCCACCCGCTATGGTGTCAGCCGCGACGCTCAGGATGAATACGCCCTGCAATCGCAGATGCGCACTGCAGCTGGACAGCAACGCGGCGCGTTCGATGATGAAATCGCGCCTCTCACGACAACCATGAAAGTGCAGAACCGCGAAACCAAAGAAATCTCAGACGTCGACGTCACGCTTGAGAAAGACGAAGGCAATCGTCCGTCGACCAACCTTGAGGGTCTGCAAAGTCTTCAACCGGTCTTCAAAGATGGGCTGACCATCGCGCAAGGCGGTTTCATTACGGCCGGCAACGCGTCACAGCTTTCTGACGGGGCCTCGGCTGCGGTTGTCATGGAGGCGAAAGAGGCATCGCGGCGCGGTTTGCAACCGCTCGGCATCTACCGTGGTATGATGGCTGCTGGTTGTGGCCCAGACGAAATGGGCATCGGGCCTGTTTTTGCGGTGCCGAAGTTGCTCGAAAAGAACGGCCTCAAGATGGATGACATTGGCCTTTGGGAGCTCAATGAGGCATTTGCCGTGCAGGTCCTCTACTGCCGCGACACGCTCGGCATCCCGAATGAAAACCTCAACGTCAATGGCGGTGCAATCTCAATCGGTCACCCTTATGGCATGTCAGGTGCCCGCATGGTTGGGCACGCCTTGATCGAAGGCAAGAAGCGCGGCGCGAAATATGTTGTCTGCACAATGTGCGTCGGTGGCGGCATGGGCGCTGCCGGTTTATTCGAGGTCGCGTAATGAGTCCCACTCACGGCCCGGAAATCCGGGCTGTGAGTGGGTGCAATGAATCATTCTTTCATCAAATGGCTACAACGCACTGACTCGTAAGTCTTTCTTAAGCAAATCATCGGTATTTTGTGCAGATTGATCCATTGGCATCGGCCTTTGGAGCGCCTGTTCATGGGGTCCGAGGCTTAATCCGTGCGAAACGCTGCGACACAGCCAATCAAACATCTGCTTGTCCGAGCTGAACTAACACTACGCGCGGCGTTGTGGGCATTGGCAACTCGGCGGTTGGACCGGCTGTATGGCGACCTGCCATCAAAGCCGTCAGCTCCGCGCAAGGATGCTCAATCTCAGGCTGCGGCACTCGCCGGTATCGTTGAGGCGCATTGCGCTGCTGGAACCACCATCATCGAAACAAATAGCGTTGCTGCCATGAAACTCGACACGGCGGAATATGCCTTGTCGATGATGCTGGCTGAACTGCGCGACGTGATGGTTGCGCCGCAGAGCTCCTGGGCGCCGGCTCGTCAGGCGATCGTGCCGAAGTTCGCGCGCGTTGCAGATGCCGCCGCGCAACCGGCCCAAGCCGCATAGGCTTCCAACTCAAGGCTCGGCGCTCTAAACTTTCAAAGCATAAATAACCACTGCGGCCGTTACCGCCGACAGACACGTGCCCAGCGCGACGGCTCCCGAGGCTGAATGGGCCGCGAGATTGTTGCGCGACGCAAACAGGTAGGCGTTGGCGCCCGTCGGCATCGCTGCAAAGATCGTCACTACGCCGGCAGAAACAGGCGGCAAGGCGAATACATACGTGGCGATCGTCCAGGCAATCACCGGCATCACTAGAATTTTGAGCACCAGCACCATCGATAGCGTCGGCATTTGTCCGGCGATACGAAACCCCAGCAGACTAAGCCCAAGCGAAATTAGTGCGCATGGAATACCGGCGCGGCCGAGCAGCGTGATGATGTCATCGGCGAGAGGATTGAATTCCAGCCCTGTCAGTCGCCATAGCGTGCCGGCGATGATCGCCAAGATGATCACGTTGCTCGATAGTTCGCGCAGCAAGTTGCGGGCGATCGCATAGGCCGACACGTTACCGTCGCGGCTACTCAGACCGAGATGGATCGATGCCGCGGCCCACAGCATCGGAGAATGTAGCGACACCAGAATGGCAATCGGCGCGGCAGCGGCTTCACCGTATAGATTGAGGCTAAGCGGCATGCCGATCATCACGACATTGCTGAAACTGGCACTCATCGCGATTGATGATGCTTCTTTAGCGGTGCGGCGCAGCACGAAAACAGTCATGAGCGTTGCGATGAGCCAGATCGCGATCGCGGAACCAAAGTAAGCGCCCCATAGGGCATATGGCGTGACATCCGGTAGATCGGCCGTCGCCATCTTGCGAAACAGCATCGCCGGGATCGCCAGGTTGAACGTGAATTCCGCCAGCCCCTTGGCGCCGATATCCGAAATCCATTGCAGGCGCCCGGCGATATAGCCGAGCGTGATCAACGCAAATACGGGCACGACGACCGTAATGACATCTTGCATGATGAACGCTTAAACTATCAGGCTGACGAGCTGCCGCCTGGTTTCGGCGAGCCGGACGGGTTGGCCGTAACTGGCTGAGTTGGCTTGGTGACAGGCACTGTACCAGTGGGCCGATGCGCTGCCATACGCTCATTCTCGGTACGTTGATCGTTGGGCTGCGCCTCATCCTTGTCGACCCTGGTGTCTCTAGCTGACGACCTGCGATCGCTTTCCATGCGGACGTGCGCCTGACTATTTCGTAGTGCGCTGCGACCTGCGAACAGCCAATAGATCAGGCCGCCAACAAATCCACTCGTCAGGTAAGCAGCCATCGCGTAGCTGTTCACGATACTGGCTTCAGCTGGAGATTCTGTTGCGTGAATAAGTCCGAAGCCAGCAACAGCAATCGCCATCGCGACAATCGCATGGAAGGCAAAACTGCGAATGCCCTGCCACTCACTGATGAGAGCTGCCAGCAATGCAAATGGCGCCGCAAAGACAGCAATCTGCGTCGCAGACAACAGCCCCCAGGTCGCTGCTTCGCCAAGCCGCTCTTCACCGGCCGCGACGAGTTCAGCCGGAGTAACCGCGAACAGCACCTGCACGAAGCCTGCCGCCAGACACGCGGCGATAAAGCCGACCAAGACCCGCACGACCGCTCCTAGGAACGTCAGCATCCGACTAACTCCAATCCTGCGGCCATCGCGCCCACGTCCATTATGTCGTGGGCTTGACCGGCACTAGGCCAAGACGAGACAGCGCGAACCGCCGCGGTTTGACCGAAATGGCAACCTGGAGACGCTTATCAGAAAGCGTACAACTTGCCAGTAATACTGCTGGGCCCGAAAATCATCAACGCGTTTTGACTACCGTGGTTTAATTGACATCTAGCCGGTTATTCCCATTTAGGCAGATATTCTCAGCAATCAAGCTTTACGGCCGGCAAGCAGCCAATACACGAAACCTGCTATGAACCCGCCCGTCGCAAATACCTGCCAAACAGCAACCGCTGGCAATTCCATCGCACCAGATGAGCCCACATGGGCAAGTAAAGGCGCTGCAACAGCTGCCAAACCACCGCAGACGACATAATAGTAGACCGAGCGAATACGCGCCACCTCGCCCACCAAAACCAAGAAAATGGCCGGTAACAAGGTAAACGCCTGGACCAACACGAACATGGTCTCGAACAATTCGAAACTGCCGCCAATTGTCAGATCAGGATCATCGAAACCCTTTGCATATTGGGTCAAGCGCTCCAATCCGAGGGTCACGATCACGAATGCGCAGACCAAACCGGACAAAATGAAGGCGATCGGTAGCCAGATTATTCGGCCAATGGCTGATAGCAATTCGTCCTCCTATACAGTGTCGGCATCCGTTTCGGCGACAGCCCGGGCTCGTGCGCTGAGCTTCTCGCTGGCAGATTTGAGCTGACCGCAAGCAGCGAAGATATCGCGGCCACGCGGCGTGCGCACCGGGCTCGCATAGCCGGCTCGATTGACGATCTCGGCGAAATTCTCGATCTGCTCCCATTCCGAGCACTCATAGCGCGTGCCCGGCCACGGATTGAATGGGATCAGATTGATCTTGGCTGGTATGCCGGCCAGCAACCGAACCAGCGCCTTTGCGTCAGCCGGCTGGTCGTTAACGCCCTTTAACATCACATATTCGAAGGTGATGCGGCGTGCATTCGAGAGGCCTGGATAAGCCTTACAGGCGGCCAGCAGCTCTTTGATCGGCCAACGCTTGTTGATTGGCACGAGTTCGTCGCGCAGTTCGTCGCGCACGGCGTGCAGAGAGATCGCCAGCATTGTGCCGGCTGTTTCGCCCCAGCGCTCGATCTCGGGCACAATTCCGGACGTCGATAGCGTGATGCGGCGTTTTGAGAGCGAAATGCCGTCACTATCCGACACCACCGCCATCGCGCGTGCGACATTGTCAAAATTATAGAGCGGTTCGCCCATGCCCATCAGGACGACATTGGTGATCTTGCGTTTTGAATTCGGGATCAGCCCGTCGTCTGGACTATCCATATCGGGCCAGTCGCCAACCCGGTCGCGGGCCAGCAACACCTGGGCGACGATCTCCTCGGCTTCGAGATTACGCACGAGCCGTTGCGTACCGGTATGGCAGAATGAGCAATTCAGTGTGCAACCGACTTGGCTTGAGATGCACAGCGTGCCGCGGCCTGGCTCCGGGATATAAACGGTTTCAATTTCTGGGGCGGCCGCTTCGTGGCCTCGTTTCGGCAGACGCAGCAGCCATTTGCGTGTGCCGTCAACCGAGATCTGCTCACTGACGATTTCAGGCCGCGCCAGCGAGTAAGCGTCCTTTAGCGTGGCGCGAAGCACTTTTGAGACATCAGTCATGTCGTCGAATGTCGTGACGCCGCGAACGTAGATCCAGCTCCACAACTGGTTGACACGCATGCGCATTTGCCGCTCCGGCACGCCGACAGCTGCAAGCCGTTCACCCAGCGTCTCGCGGTCGAGCCCGGCAAGGCTTGGCAGCACCGGCGGCGCCATATCGCGTGCGGTTATTGCGTCACTTATTGTGTCGAGGAGCGCAACCATCTCTGCTCTTTCATTCGCCTTCGTCGCCAGTGGGCGATCATCGATCGACCTTGTGGCCGTTGCACACATAATGGATCGGCAACCAAAACGGAAGCGGGCGCCCTTCGGGCGCCCGCGAACTGGTTACTTTATATCCGTGAAGTCAGCGCTATTTCTTAACAGGCGCATTCTTGATTGGCGTTGGCTTCTTTGCGGCCTTTTCTTTGGCAGCCTTTTCGATATCTTCCCGGCGCACGCCTTTGATGTCGGTCTTGCGACCAAGCAGGTGAGCAATCGCATATTGCAGTTGGCGATCTTCCGCCCGCTCCTTTGGCACGAATGTCGACGAACCGGATTCTTCTTTTTTGCCGTCTTGACCTTCCGACGTCAGGTGGCCGCGCAGATTAGCCTCACCACGTGGGCTGCGCTTTTCGCGGCGCTTGATGTCCTCAGGGGTTTCCTGCTCGACAACGATATCCGGATCGATGCCCTTGGCCTGGATCGAACGGCCAGACGGTGTGTAGTAACGCGCCGTTGTCAGGCGCAGCGCGCCCTTGCCACCAAGCGGTATAATCGTCTGCACCGAGCCTTTGCCGAATGAGCGCGTGCCGATAATCAAGCCGCGGGAGTGATCCTGAATCGCACCGGCAACGATTTCCGACGCCGAGGCCGATCCGCCGTTAATGAGCACGGCAACCTTCTTGCCATCGGTGACATCACCCTTGCGGGCTTGCGAACGCTGCGTTTCCTGCAGATTGCGACCCTTGGTCAGCACAATCGCGCCCTTGTCGAGGAAGTCATCACTGACCGATACGGCCTGATCCAACAGTCCACCCGGATTATTGCGCAGATCCAGCACCCAGCTCTTGATTTTGCCGTCGGCCTCTTTGTTCAGCTTGTCGACCGCTTTAACCAGGTTGGCATGGGTCTTCTCGTTGAACGTCGTGACCTTGATGTAACCAACTTCGCCATTCGCCTCGAGACGGGATTTCACGGCGTTGATGCGGATCACAGAGCGAACGATTTTGATATCGAACGGTTCTTCGCGGCCCTTGCGTACGATCGTCAAAAGAATTGGTCTTTTGACGCGACCGCGCATTTTCTCGACGGCCTGCTCTAACGTCTCGCCGACGATCGATTTGCTATCGATATGCGTGATCAGATCACCAGACTTGATGCCGGCCTTGGATGCCGGTGTATCGTCGATCGGTGAAACCACCTTGACCACGCCCTTTTCCATGGTGACTTCGATGCCAAGTCCGCCAAACTCGCCGCGGGTCTGGACCTGCATGTCCTGGAAATGCTTGGCATTGAGGTAGGCTGAGTGCGGATCAAGCCCGGTCAGCATGCCGTTAATCGCTGTTTCAATCAGCTTGGTGTCATCTGGCTTTTCGACATAGTCACTGCGCACCCGCTCCAGCACATCGCCGAATAGGTCAAGCTGCTTATAGATCTCGGAGTTTGGCGTCGTTGCCGAATATGTCTTGGTCACATTCAGCACGGTTGTCACGGCCGCGAGGCCGGACATCACCATGAAGCTCCAAAATGCGAAATCTGATTTGCGCATTAACCTTGAACCTTTTGCTTTGAGCTGGCGGACCACCAGGGCCGCGGATTAATCGGTCGTCCATTTTTGCGAAATTCTACATAGAGTCTGGGCGAATTTGCGCCCGAACGCTTGCCTGGTGCCGTTTTCATCGTACCAACCGGCTCGGATGAGAGCACGAATTGGCCAGGCTGCACATCAATCCGGGACAAACCGGCTAATAGAACATGGTAACCACTGCCGGCCTTAATGATCAAGATCTGGCCGTACGCCCGGAACTTGCCAGCATACACAATCACGCCATCGGTTGGTGATGTGATCTGGGCCCCGTGGCGCGTCTTGATCTTGATGCCTTTGGAGCGACCACCAAACTTCGTTGGCGCGCCGAAGTCCGTTTCGATATTACCCGCTGCCGGCATCGGCAACCGTCCTTTGGCAAGATGGAATGGCACTGCCGACGTCATCCGCGCCGAGTCGCCGATATACGCGCCACCCTTTGGTGTGAGATTGATTGTCGGATTGGACGGCTTGACGACCGCGGGTTTGATCGTGCTTGAGGGCCTGGTCGTCGATGGTATCGGGTTTTTCGGCACATTCAGCGCCAGCTGTAATCTCTTGAGTTTATCTGCCTGGGCAATTTCGCGGGCGATTGCGGCTGCGTTGGCATCAGCGACCGCTTTGCGGCGGGCGGCGGCCTCAAGCTTGCGCCCAATTTTCGTGTCACGGGCGATAGCTGGCCCTAAATTACGGATCAGACCTTCGAGGCTTTGAACATTGCGCCCAATCACTTTGACCGTACGGTTGACCTCGGCCAGTTCAACCTTGCGATCACCGAGCGACTTCCGCTTGGTCTTCATGAGGAGTGACAGTCGTGTCTGGGCGTCTCTGAGCGTGTTGGACTCTGCCCGGAGCTTATCGCTTTCCTGGCGAATACCGCTCATCAAAGCGACCAACCGATTGAGTTGGCGAGAGAGCGCCAGTGCCTTGCCGCGTAATTCCGGGAACGCATGCGCGAGCAGCATCGCGGAACGCACCATCTTCAGCGCATCCGCTCGACGCGTAATCATTACCGGTGGTGGATTGCGCCCCATGCGTTGAATTGCCGAGAGTAGACCGCTGATTGAACGGTGCTGAGCATTGAGCGATCTCCGCAGTCTGTTTTCCTGCTCCTCGAATTTTTCGAGACGGCCTTCAATCACCGTCATCTTGGCTTCTGTCTGCTGGACTTTTTCGCCGGTGCGGATCAGATC
This sequence comes from uncultured Hyphomicrobiaceae bacterium, assembly GCA_905480435.1. Lineage (GTDB taxonomy): Bacteria > Pseudomonadota > Alphaproteobacteria > Rhizobiales > Hyphomicrobiaceae > CAJQQK01. Next base: position 24,191 of record CAJQQK010000156.1, read on the forward strand.
CGCATTCGTTCTTGCGCGCTCTTTGTCGAGCCGCGCCATTTCATCTTTCAGCGTGCCGACACGTTCGCGGTTCTCATTTAGATATTTGCGATTGCTCTCAAGTGTGGCGCGCGCTTTTTCGCGGCGAGCAATAGAGTCCTGCAGCTTTGAGCGGACCTCGGCTGCCGTTTGCGCGCGGCCGTCGGCTGGCCACACTACGAGCGCCAATGACAGCACTGAGACCGCGGACCGTCCGCTAACCCTCAAATTTGTGTGCCGGCGCGCCAGTTGCATCGAATCAAATTATCCTAATTCCACATAAATCTAGGTACCCGAATTCGGTCACCCGTCACAACTCCGGTTCTCGCCGTTATTGCGGTTTTCGCCTCACGAACGCTGCATCGGTGCCGTTTAAGCCCAAAAAGGTTGCATCCGCGACCGAGAACGCCACTGCAATTGATACGCAAGCGGCGTGCCTGATGCGATCCGCTGGCTTCAATCCCGCTGGTAAACCAGACAATTGAGGCCAATATCGAACACAACTGTTGTAAATTCCTCGCGGGTGAAATTGGCGCGGCGTCATTTCGCCAGACCGCCCAGCCTATAACTGGCTCTATAATAGGCCTCGCAACTGGATGTGATAGGCAATCCCTGCTCGAGAACCTAAGAAAGCCGCCCGATGTCTGCAATCCTGAACAATGCCGCCACGATTGTCGCGTTTCTCGTATTTCTCGTGCTGGCTGCCGGGTTGCTGAACTTGCTGCGAACTGACGGTGGCAACACCAGCCAGAAACTTATGCGCTGGCGTGTTGGATTGCAGTTCATCGCGGTTGTGCTGCTCGTGGCGTCGGCCTGGCTCGCAAAATATTTTTGAGGCTGAACATGGTTGTCCTGAACAAGATCTATACCCGAACCGGCGACGACGGTACGACGGCGCTTGGTAGCGGCGAACGGGTACCAAAGAATGGAGCTCGGGTCAGCGCCTATGGCACGGTTGATGAAACCAACGCCGCCATCGGCATGGCGCGCCTCAGCACCACTGCCACTGAGCCCGAAATCGACCAGATGCTGGCGCGGATCCAGAACGACCTATTTGATCTCGGCGCTGACCTTTGTGTGCCCGACCATGGCGAAAAGCTGGAATATGAGCCGTTGCGCATTGTTTCTGCGCAAGTCGACCGATTGGAGCAGGATATCGATCAATTGAACGCAGAGCTTGAGCCGCTGAGATCCTTCATTTTACCCGGTGGCACTCCGGCGGCAGCTGCTTTGCACGTCGCGCGAACGGTCTGCCGACGGGCGGAACGGCTGATCGTGGAGCTTGCCGCATTTGATGATGAGCCGGTCAGCGATGCCGTGATCAAATACATGAACCGCCTGTCGGATTTCTTATTCGTTGCTGCGCGCTATGCCAGCGACCGCGGAAAAGGCGACGTATTGTGGGTGCCTGGCCAGAATCGATGACAGGCGTACGTTCTGGTTAGCGAGCAATGCCTTGTCCAGCAGGCGAACTTGCGTCACTAATTGCAGTATTGCCCGGGTGCGACAGAAATGATCGCCCGCCGGGCGCCTCGGCCTCCATGAGGCCCCGCCGCTGGATGCCTTTCAGATGTTCCTACCGCTCTACGACGAAAATTCCCTCAAGACGATCCCGTTCCAGTTCGTGACGTTGGGGCTCATTGCCGTCAATGTTGCGCTGTTCCTGGTCAAGGTTGGCGGGATGGACCATATGGCAATCGCCAGTTTCGCGGTTGTCCCGACCGACCTTATCGCCGTTAAGTATATTGGCGGGCCGGCAATGGGGCCGTTGGATCGTTTCGCGATCCCGGAATGGGCGACGCTGGTCTCATACATGTTCTTCCATTTCGATGTTTTCCATCTGGTCGGCAACATGCTGTTCCTGTGGGTGTTCGGCGACAACGTTGAAGACGCTCTCGGACACGTCAAATTCTTGATTTTCTATCTACTGTGTGGTGTCGCCGGCGCATTGGCACATACCGTTGTTGCCTCCGAGTCTGGCACGCCCTTGATTGGCGCAAGTGCAGGCGTTGCCGGCGTGATTGCCGCATATCTGATGCTTCACCCCAAGGTGCATGTGTGGATCCTGGTGATGCGCATCATTCCATTGAAGATTTCGGCTGCCCTGGCGCTTGGATTCTGGGTCCTCATGCAAGTCACTATGGTGCTGATCCCGCAAGTAGGCCCGGTCGCCTGGTGGGCGCACATTGGTGGGCTCGTTGCCGGTGCGCTGCTCGTGATCATCATGCGACGGCCCGGCGTACCGCTGTTTGACAGGGGACGGAATAAAGCGTGACGACGCTGATCGCCATTAAGACTCATCACAAAGGCCGCAGCTCCAATCACATCATCGTTTGACAGGGGCAACGGCGCTCAATAATTTGCGTCTTCGCACTCGCACAATTTTTCCGTACCGCAGTGCCGTTGAGGCTTCGTTACGAGACAATATAACTCGGGCCAACTGGTTGAAATCCGCGTGACGCACTGAGAAGCTGGCTGCAAGCAGTCCATCAGAAATTATCTTTAGGAGCATAAGACCGATGAAAATCCTCGTGCCTGTTAAGCGCGTGGTCGATTACAACGTCAAGATCCGGGTCAAGCCCGATGGATCCGGCGTCGAATTGGCAAACGTCAAGATGTCAATGAACCCGTTCGACGAGATTGCGGTCGAGGAGGCTCTGCGTCTGCGCGAAGCTGGCACTGCGACCGAAGTCATTGCGGTCTCGATCGGCCCGGTCAAGTCACAGGAAACCATACGTACAGCGCTTGCGATGGGTGCCGACCGCGGCATTCTGGTGCAGACCGACGACAACGCCATCGTCGAACCGTTGGCAGTTGCGAAAATTCTCAAAGGCATCGCGGAAGCCGAAGAGCCTGGCTTGATCATTCTTGGCAAGCAGGCGATTGACGATGATTGCAACCAAACCGGGCAGATGCTGTCAGCGCTGCTGAACTGGTCGCAAGCTACGTTCGCCTCGAAAATTGCGATTGGCGACGGTTCAGCCGAGGTGACCCGCGAAGTTGACGGCGGTCTTGAGACCTTAAAAGTCACGCTGCCTGCCATCGTCACGACCGACCTGCGCCTCAATGAGCCGCGCTATGCTTCGCTGCCGAACATCATGAAAGCGAAGAAAAAGCCGCTCGATGCGAAAACCCCAGAAGACTATGGCGTTGATATCGCACCGCGCCTCAAGGTGATCACAACGACGGAACCACCCACGCGCAACGCCGGTGTCATCGTTGAATCTGTCGCCGAACTGGTCGACAAACTCAAAAACGAAGCGGGGGTCATCTGATGTCATCAACTCTTCTGGTTGGTGAACACACCAACGACGCTCTCAATTCTGCGACCGGTAAAGCGCTTACAGCTGCGATCGCGATCGGCGGCGACGTCGATATTCTGATCGCCGGTGCCAATGCCCAGGCAGCTGCGGACGAAGCCGCTAAACTAAGCGGCGTGCGCAAGGTTATTCTTGTCGAAGCACCGCATCTTGAGCATCAGGTCGCCGAAGAAATGTCAGGCCTGATCGTTTCAATGATGGCGAATTACGATGCCGTCCTGGCGCCATCTACAGCACGTGGCAAGAACGTTATGCCGCGCGTGGCAGCGCTGCTCGACGTCATGCAGATTTCAGACATCATTGCGGTTAAATCGGATGACACGTTTGAGCGTCCGATTTATGCCGGCAACGCGATCCAGACCGTTCAGGCACAAGATGCTAAGAAGGTGATCACCGTGCGGACCGCAACATTTGCGTCGCCCGAAGAGGGTGGTTCGGCATCGGTCGAAAAAGCCGATGCTCCTGCAGCCAACGGTAAAACCACGTTCGAGCGCGCAGAAATCGCATCTTCTGACCGGCCGGAATTGGCCTCTGCCAAGATCGTCATCTCGGGGGGCCGAGGCTTGCAGTCCGGCGAGAATTTTGAGAAATACATCGAGCCGGTTGCAGATAAGCTTGGTGCCGCCGTTGGTGCCAGCCGCGCAGCTGTTGATGCGGGCTACGTTCCAAACGACTATCAGGTTGGACAAACCGGCAAGGTCGTCGCACCGGAGCTCTACATTGCAGTCGGTATTTCAGGTGCGATTCAACACTTGGCCGGCATGAAGGACTCAAAGGTGATTGTCGCCATCAACAAAGATGGCGAAGCGCCGATCTTCCAGGTTGCCGACTATGGTCTTGTTGCTGACCTGTTCGTGGCACTGCCCGAACTCGAAACAGAGCTTGGCAAGATCGCCGACTGACGCGAGACTTGAGCAGTTGGCCGGTGTGTTCGAGATCGACCACCGGCCAACTCATCCCAGTGACTAATGCTGGTCAGTAATTTAATCCGGTATCGGCTCTTGATACCAAGTTGATGGATAAAGACGTGGAACCCAACGACAACGCAGATGGCCTGGTGACCGCGATACACGAAGTTGGTGTGATCGGCGCTGGCCAGATGGGCGGCGGCATTGCCCATGTCGTCGCGCTTGCAGGCTACAACGTCATCCTCAACGATCTCGAACGGGCACGCTTTGACGGCGCCATCGAGATTATCCGCAAAAATATGACCCGCCAGGTGAGCCGTGGCTTGATCGAGAGTGATGAAGCCGAGAAGGCGATCGGCCGGATCTCGTTTAGTGATAGCTTCAAGGCGTTTGGCGACTCTGATCTGGTGCTTGAGGCCGCAACTGAAGACGAGTCAGTCAAAAGACTGATTTTCAAAGACCTCTGTCCGCATTTGAAGGCCGGCGCGATTGTCGGCTCCAACACCTCGTCGATCTCAATCACACGCCTCGCCGCTTCGACCGACCGACCGGAACAATTCATCGGCATTCACTTCATGAACCCGGTGCCGCTGATGCAGCTCGTCGAGCTAATCCGTGGCATCGCTACTGGTGATCCGACCTTCACGTTGTCACGTGCGTTCGTTGAGACTCTCGGCAAGACGGTTACGGTTTCCGAAGATTTCCCAGCCTTTATCGTCAATCGCATCCTGCTGCCGATGATCAACGAAGCTGTTTACACGCTCTATGAGGGCGTCGGCACAGTTGATGGCATCGATAAAGCCATGCGGCTTGGTGCCAACCATCCGATGGGGCCGCTTGAGCTGGCCGACTTCATTGGCCTCGACACCTGTCTATCAGTGATGCAGGTGCTTTACGAAGGCCTTGCCGACACCAAGTATCGGCCTTGTCCGCTGCTTGTAAAATACGTCGAAGCTGGCTGGCTCGGGCGCAAAACCGACCGTGGCTTCTACGACTACCGCGGCGACACACCAATGCCGACCAGGTAGGCACAAGGTACAGCAGCCCGCCGAAACGCGCCGGGATCACAGCGATACTACTGGACCAGCCGCACACCGCCGGGTAACAAGCTGGTTGCATTCCCTGTCGATGCTAGGCGCCCTCGTAACTTTTTCTCGAACGATCCATCAAATACCGCTTTGCATTGCGGCACGCGGTGCGCAAAATTCATCTGGCGCAGCTTGTAGCACATCTCGTTGACCCGATAGATGACGTCACGAATCTGACCGTCACTCAGTTTTGCCATCTTGGGCAATCGAGCGACGGTTTTGCTCGCGAGCTTGCGCGTCGGTGCCGCCCGTTTAGAAGCTGCAACCGCGTTTGCGCTAACTTTGAGGTTTTTGTAACCAGCGATCGCCATGAACGACATCGGCACATGAGCAATGGCTTCAGCCGTTACCTTGCCTGAGTGCTCATCAACGGAGACGTTCAACGCAATATCGTAGGCTATCGGCTTGGTCGCATCGAAACGCCGCCGTGCCGCGGTTTCAGCCTGGCTGGTGTCGTTCGTTTTTGCGAGTTCCGTGGCGCCTGAAATTACAGTCTCGTCGAGCACCCGCTGCATCGACGACCGGTATGATGTTGCGTGACCGTAGTCGATCGCAATGCCGATGCTCAGCAACATCGGCACCAGAATCAGAGCGAATAATATGGCGATCGCGCCCGGCTGATCGCCATTAAATTTCTGAAGTCGCTTAAGGAACGCTGCGCGCGATATGCTGTACGTGTTCGCCATACCGCTTGAGATATAGCAAAAAAGTGAAAAAAGGGCTGATAGTCCCCAAGCCCGTATAGCTAAGCGACCGCCTTGGCGCCACGCATCTGTTTCTTGCGCTCGTTTGGATCCAACCAACGCTTGCGTAGGCGGATCGATTCCGGCGTCACTTCGACCAATTCATCCGACTGAATGTATGCCAGCGCTTTTTCAAGCGGCATCTTCATCGGAGTTGTCAGAGTAACGGCCTCATCCTTGCCAGCGGAGCGCACGTTGCTCAGCTTCTTGCCCTTAAGAACATTCACTTCGAGATCATTCTCGCGGGTATGCTGGCCAACAATCATGCCCTGGTAAACCTTGGTCTGTGGCTCGATCATCATTGGGCCGCGATCTTCGAGGTTGAACAATGCGAATGCGACGGCCTCACCATCGCCGTTCGAAATCAACACGCCTACGCGACGGCCCTGAATGTCGCCTTTATACGGCGCATAGGAATGGAACAGCCGGTTCATGATCGCCGTGCCGCGTGTATCGGTTAGCAGCTCGTTCTGATAGCCGATCAGGCCGCGTGTCGGGACCAGCATCACCAGACGCTGCCGACCGCCGCCCGAGGGCCGCATTTCCATCAGGTCAGCTTTGCGTTCCGACAGCTTCTGCACGACAACGCCGGAGTGCTCTTCGTCGACATCGATGATGACCTCCTCAAGCGGCTCCAGGCGCTGGCCCGTCGCCTCGTCCGTCTTCATGACGACTTGCGGGCGTGACACGGTCAGCTCAAAGCCTTCACGACGCATGGTCTCGATCAGAATGCCGAGTTGCAGCTCACCACGTCCGGCGACATCGAACGAGTCCCTGTCTTCAAGTTCCGTCACACGGATCGCGATGTTGCGCTCACCCTCGCGCAGAAGCCGGTCGCGGATCACGCGAGACTGCACCTTCTTGCCTTCGCGACCTGCAAAAGGACCGTCGTTGACTCGAAATGTCATGGAAAGTGTTGGTGGATCAACAGGTTGCGCCTGCATCGGAATTGTGATCGCAGCATCACACAGCGTGTCCGCCACCGTTGCATCCGTAAACCCGGCAATCGCGACGATGTCGCCTGCCTCGCCAACTTCGATCGGTTGGCGCTCAAGACCACGAAACGCCAGAACCTTGGTGGCGCGACCAGTTTCAATCAATTTACCATCATGATGGATCGCTTTGACGGCCTGGTTCGGGCGCAGCGTGCCGGCCTCAATACGGCCGGTCAGGATACGGCCAAGATAAGGATCGGCTTCTAGTGTTGTCGCCAGCATCCGGAACGGGCCTTCATGCACCGTCGGCTCGGGCACGTGTTTCAGAACGAGGTCGAGCAATGGCCCCAGGTCCTTTTGCTCGCCATCCGGCGTCATGGCCATCCAACCGCTGCGGCCGGAACCGTACAGTACCGGAAAATCAAGCTGTTCGTCGTCGGCATCAAGATTTGCAAAGAGATCGAAGATCTCGTTCAGCACGTCTTCGTGGCGCTCATCCGGCCGGTCAATCTTATTGATCGCAACGATCGGGCGCATGCCGCGCTTTAACGCTTTTGATACCACAAACTTCGTTTGCGGCAGCGGCCCCTCGGACGCGTCGACCAGCACGATCGCACCATCCACCATCGACAGAATGCGTTCGACCTCGCCGCCGAAATCAGCGTGGCCTGGTGTGTCGACGATATTGATCCGAGTGTTTTTCCAAACCAGGGACGTGCATTTCGCCAAGATCGTGATACCGCGCTCGCGCTCGAGATCATTCGAGTCCATCATACGCTCGGCGGTTTTCTCGTTTTCACGGAAAACACCTGACTGTTTCAACAGTTCGTCAATCAGTGTCGTTTTGCCATGGTCGACGTGCGCGATAATCGCGATATTGCGGAGTTTCATTGAATTGTCCGGAGCTGGCGCATTGTGCGGCGCAATAATTTCGGCTGACGTAGCATAATGACCGGGTTTAGGCCAGCCGTATTCGCCATATCGACTTTCGAACCGCATCATAGAGCCCGATACAAACGGACAAAGTCGCCATCATCATGCTCAATCTCGACCATTAATCACGACTTGCACGCGTCTTGCAACACCTCCGTCAACATCGACCTGAGACCTTATCTGACGGAGACCAAGCCATGTTCGATCGCACCAAAGTTGACAATTCCCGCGACCTCGCCGCCGCAGCAGCCCAAGTCCAACTGAATGATGGCCGCCGCATTGCAGGTCGCTTTCTCATTGCCCGCTCGAAATCACTGATCGATGTGCTGAACGGCCCGATGCAGTTCGTGGAGTTTGAACCCTACAATGGCGACGTCGAAGTCATTGCGAAGTCATCGATCCGTTCTCTGCGCATGATCTCGGCTCCCACCGGGCGCAATCCTGCTGCGATCATCAAGGATGCCGATCGATTCAACCCATTCGAGATCCTTGGCGTTGAGAAAGGTGCGAGCCGGTCAGAAATTCGCGCGGCCTACCACCAGCGTTCAAAAACCTACCACCCTGACCGTTATTCCAATGCTGATCTGCCTGAGGAAGTCATGAGCTATCTCGAAGCCATGGCACGGCGCATCAATGCGGCATACGAAGTGCTCGCTGAAGAAACCACAAAAACCGAGACTTATGCTGCTCAGCGCAACGAACCAGTCTACACTTCCGCGCCGGCAGCGTAGTCGCGCCAAATCCATTCCATACCAAATGAATAGCCGGAGATCCGTCTCACCGAGCGTCGCTGTATTGCCAACGCCCACCGTCACTTTTAGCCTTGCCGCAACTGTTCACATTCGACTGACAGGTGCCCGAGATGTTTATCCGAACCGTTGCCGAAGACACATCGCTTGATGCGTTTCGCGAGGAAATCCGATCGTTCTGCGAAACTGAACTGCCCGCCGAAGTGCGCCGTAAACAGTCGGCTGGCCAGCATCTTGAGCGCGAAGAATACGATGACTGGCTAAAGCGCCTTGGCGCCAAAGGCTGGCTCACGGGCAAATGGCCGGCCGAACATGGCGGTCATGGTTGGAGCCCGGAACAGCACCTCATCTTCTCGGAAGAACTCGGCCGTGCGGGTGCACCACCCATCGTACCGTTCGGCGCCGTGATGGCCGGGCCTGTGATCTACACGTTCGGCTCTGAAGCGCAGAAACAACAGCACCTGCCCGGCATTATGAAGAACGACGTCTGGTGGTGTCAGGGTTATTCGGAGCCGGGCGCAGGCTCAGACCTCGCCAATCTCAAGACCAAAGCTGTGCGCGACGGAGATGATTACATCGTCAACGGACAAAAGATCTGGACCAGCCAGGCCCATTGGGCCGATTGGATCTTCTGCCTGGTGCGCACCAATTCGGATGGCAAAAAACAGCAAGGCATCTCGTTCCTGCTGATCGACATGAAGACGCCCGGCATCGAGGTGCGCCCGATCATTTCGATCGCACTCGGACACCATTTGAACGAGGTGTTTTTTACCGATGTGCGGGTTCCGGCATCCAACCTTATTGGCGAAGAAGGCAACGGCTGGACATACGCCAAATTCCTGCTCGCCAACGAGCGCGTTGGCAACGTCGATATTGCCAAGTTCGAGCATTACCTGGACGAACTGCGCAAACTAACAGCCAATACACATGAAGGTGGCCGGCCGCTCTCAGAAGACCCATCATTCAAGCGGCGTATCGCCGAGCTTGAGGTTAATCTCGCAACCGTTAAAGCGCTGATGGCCGACCAGCTTGCCGCAACCCGCGAACACGGCGGTGCGCCAACCATGATGGGGGCTGCCGCACTGAAACTGCGTGGCACCGAATTGCAGCAATCGATCATGCAGGCCAACGTCGATGTGCTGGCCCGATATGGCCTTGTGTATCAGACAGACGCACTACACGCTGGCTGGAATGGCGAAGCGATCGGGCCGGAAGCAACCGCCGGACTGATGTACGAGCATCTCTATCGGCGTGCTGCCACCATCTATGGCGGCTCCAGCGAGATCCAGAAGAATATTATCGCAAAAGGTGCGCTTGGGCTTTAAAAGCCAACGCCCGTGAGGGATTTCATCCCTCACACTCCCTGAGCGGGGACTAGTCCCTGCACCCGAATTTTCTCAGGAAACGACTAATGCCAGGATTTGATAGCGACGAACGCAAGCTGCTCGATGAGAGCCTGCAGAGCTTTCTCACCGACACGTATGATTTTGAGGCCTTCAAACGCCACATGCGCACAGAGGATGGCCCAGGCTTTAGCACGCAGGCTTGGAGCCAATACGCCGAGCAAGGTTGGCTTGGAGTTGCATTGCCGGAATATGCCGGCGGCATCGGCGGTGGCATGACGGAACTTGCGATTGTCCTCGCCGCAGCCGGTCGTCATCTCGCGCTGGAGCCTTTCATTGGCACGCTCGTCACAGGTGCCATGGCCATCGAAAAAGCCGGCACTGCAGGCCAGCAAGCCATCCTTGCTGATGTCGCAGGCGGCACCAAAATGCTCGCATTATGCCATGCCGAACCACAAGCCGGTTACGCCCGAGATTACGTCGCCACCATCGCGCGCAAAGATGGCGATGCTTATGTGCTCGACGGTGAAAAAAGTTTTACGCTTCACGCCCACGCAGCCGACGTGCTTGTTGTCTCGGCCCGCGTTGGCGACGCATCCGGCCCGGCGCAGTTGTTCCTGGTTCCGCGCGACGCATCCGGCGCCACGCTGAACGTAGCACCAGCACTTGATGGCCGACAAGGCGCTACCGTCACGCTCAATGGCATCCAAGTTGGCTCAGATGCGCGCCTCGGCGACAATGACGACGACCGCCTCGACCTCATCTCCGACATCATCGATCTCGGTGTGCTTGGCTCGTGCGCCGAAGCCGTCGGCGCGATGGCAGCTGTCACAGATATCTGCGTCGACTATTTGAAAACCCGCGAGCAATTCGGCCAGCCACTCTCCAAGTTCCAGGTGCTGCAACATCGCCTCGTCGACATGAGCGTCTCAACCGAGGAAGCTCGCGCATCCGTTCATGCCGCTTTGCAGTCGGTCGATGACAAGCGGCCCGGTGCAAAGACCGCGATCTGGCACGCCAAGGTGCAGACCTGCCGCTCGGCCCGCTTTGTCGGCGCTCAGGGTGTTCAATTGCATGGCGGCATGGGCATGACCGACGAACTCGTCGTCGGCCACTATTACAAACGCCTCGCCCAGCTCGAAGCCATGTTCGGCGACGCCGAATGGTACCTGGGCCAGCTGTCGATGGCTTGAGGCAGCAGCCACCATCGCCGAGCGTTACCGGATTTGTATAATCCGGAAGCAATTTTGGTGTCTACGCTGGCCTGGTGCGGCGGCCGAAGCCGGTCTGACCGCTTCCCCGCTCAACCGCTGGCTTACGCTTGCGCAAAACTCTGGGCTGATATTCCTCGGTTGCCGCTTGGCGTGCCAGTTTTTCGACGTCCAGATTGTCCGCCCACGAGGCTGAGGCGGTAGAATTGTCAGCGACATCGCGGGGGCCGGCCTCGACATCGAAGCGGTTACTGCCAGGTGTGCCGGCGCGGCAGCCAATCTCGATAAAATAACAGATCCAAGCGACGATTTGGATGTAGGGCACAAGTGAGACAACGGCATAGGGAAGAAGCCACCAAGCTGAATAGTTGCGGTCATGTAGCCGCTTCGCCGCCAATGCAAGCATCATCCAGGAGTGCACTAGGAGGAACGGTAGAATCATCCAGGTTGCGTCTATCATCGCCTGCACGACAAGCTGCCCCGCGGCAGGCGAACGGAAATCGATATTTGTAACGGCAGATCCAAGGATGAGCGCAGCCAGGCCGAGAAGCAATACCAACAACACGGTGCTCGCAACCCAAAACGGCAGACGCCCTATGCGTCCGTGAAAACTGAAAAGCAAATGAATGAGAGACATATTCGGACCTTATATTTTCTCCAATGACTTCCAGAATTATAGCGCCCTGGGGTAAAAATGACGCGATCAATTGTTGGTCCATGTCCCCTATTTAACCTTCGACTGCTTGATCTCTCGTGCCGCTCGCTCGATTGCCCATGCTTCGACCCGAACCTCAATAGATCCGTGTACTTATTCCGATTTTGATCACTTGTGCATAACGGGGATAACTGCAATTCACCGGTCCCCCAGCGCGCATTAATCGTCCTTAAATGCAGGCGTTCAGTTTGTTAGTTGAAAGGACGCGTAAAAATGTTGGATCAGTACGGTCAGCTTCTCAAACAGCAGGGTGTGCAGGCAGTACAGACGTCGCCTCCCGAGCAGCGGTTAACAGCCGCCGCCTATGTCAATGAAGTGACCCGGCACCTCTCGCGACTTCGCCAGACATCCGCCGCCAACGTTGCCCGCCGCATTTAAAAACTGTCGAACTGCCCCAGTGTCGGCGTCAGTTTTATTTCCCATCCGCCTCGCGGGACTGCTCGCGCTGATAAGCTTCAGCCAGCAGCGTGTTTACGGCCTCGTCGCCGCTACCACTTGTGCGCTTGCTCAGCCGACGTTGTTGGCGCTTCTGCTGAGCACGCGCGCGCCGTGCGCCGGAGACCAGCTGGCCATGTGTCGGCTCTTCGAGGTCAAGTTCTTCCAGGAAGGTCTCTCGCAGCGCCTTAAACGACTGCTGGATTGCCGTGCGAACGATGCGACGCTGTTCGGCTGTCGCGACGCCACTGCGACGCGGGTCCAACGTTTCGAGGGCGCGCCGCATGTCATGCAACGGTGAATATGGATAGAGCCCGATCAGGTGATCCGTTTCGCCAACATTGCGATAGACGATGCGCATATTGTCGAGTGTTGCGCTCATCCGCTCGTAGGCGGTCAGGTAGTCATTCAACGTTGCGTCTTCGCGGTCACAGAACAGCACGAGCTTGTTCTTCGTCTTGACCATCTCACGCCACTCTTCTTCGAGCGACGCCACGAACTTAGAGCGCTTCTGGAATACGTCTGCGAGATAGACCGCCGCCATCGTCACCAGTACGAGCGCCATGTCGCGCATGTAGCTGTAGACTTGCGCCGTGATCTCGATCAGCTGGTCATCCTGCAGGCCAGGGATATGTTTGGCCAGCTGCGCGGCAAGCGAGATGATCAACACCAGCCCGCACAACAGATAGATCATGCGCAAACGGCGGTTAAAACGTGTACGTGTCATTGGGCCCCCAAGCCTGAAGCGTTATCCGCTGTTCAGCCTAGCTCATGTTCGCTAAGGGTTTCGACCCTGGCGAATTATGCTCACATCGGGCCTACATGTGGACCAAGGCGCTTTCATGGACATCGGCATCATAGCCCGCCGCAAATACGGCCAGCGCACTGCGCGGCGTCAGGACTTCGACGACCAGACCAGGCGCCACATCGAGTGCTGCTGTATAGCCTTCCGGCGACCAGCGAAACAGACGCCCGGCAATCACCAGATACGCGCCATCTCGCCAGCGCACGAAGGCGCCGGTTGGCAGATGCCCGACCGCTTCCTCAAACGTTGCTTTGCGACCATTGTCCATCAGGCGCTCGGTGTGGAGCACGGCATCCATCTCGCCAGCTTTGACGCGGCCGCGGCGCTCGCCGAGCTGCTCAGTCCACAACTCGGCAAATGACACGGCATCCTGACGGCGGCACTCATAGCAGGGCCGATGGCCGGCTGCGAACGATGTCGCCTCATCAAGGAAAAACAGCTCGGTGTAACTGTTTGGGCCCATTACCTCGCGCCAGCGGCCTTTGAACGACAGCCGGCAGCTGATCCACGCTTTGCTGACCCACTGCCGAGGCCCAAGCGACTTGTCGAGCCGATGGATCATGCCACCGCGATTGCCCATGAACGTACCGCGTGCGCGTGTCGCAATGATATGCCCATCAGGAGTTACGCGGTTGGTAAGTGCCATCGGTCGGTAAGTGTCTTTCTTTTACCTAGTATTGCCAATCCAGCTCAGCACGTAGGCCCGGACCGAATCATTTATTGTGCGAGCTTGTGCATTGTAGCGGCAAGGTCAACCCCACTGACAATGTTCATCGCCCTCCAAAAGCGCCGCGGCCAATCATTTCCCATGCGATCGCCTTGCCCGCTCGGTGCACTATCTTACGGTTTTTCGCGTGGCAATCAGGAGTGATCTGTGAGTAATCCAGGTGTGACGACCGACCTTCTTGAGATCGACCCGCAATGGGGTATCGAGCCCGGCGGACACATCGCACGGATTACTGTTGCCAATGAGAAGCGGCTGAACTGCCTTTCAACCCGCACCGTCAAAGACATGCGCCTTGCGTTTGAGAGCCTGGCCGACCGCAACGACATTCGCGCCATCGTACTGACCGGCGCGGGGCCACGATCATTCATCGGTGGCGCCGACCTCAATGAGCTTGGCGGTCTTGATCATGACGGTGGCCGGCTTTACATCACCAACCTGCATAGAGCCTGCCTCGCAATCCGCAACTCACCACATCCAGTGATCGGACGCGTCAACGGTTTCTGCCTCGGCGCCGGGCTTGAAGTTGCAGCAAGTTGCGATATGCGGGTTGCGAGCGACAACGCCGTTTTTGGCATGCCGGAAGTCCATATGGGCCTGCCATCCGTTATCGAAGCAGCGCTCCTGCCAGGCCTGATTGGCTGGGGTAAGACCCGAGAAATCCTCATCACCGGCGAAACGTTTGGCGCTGACGACGCGCTTGCCATGCAGTTTGTCCAGAAAGTCGTGCCGGCTGCCAGCCTTGATGCGGCCGTCGATGATTGGCTAAAACCGATCTGTCGAGCCGCACCGCTTGCCGTGCGCAACCAGAAAGCGCTCATGAACCGCTGGGAAAAAACGTCCGTTGCCGAAGGCGTTTATGCCGGCGTCGATGCGATCGCCGAAGCGTTTGATACCGGCGAGCCGCAAGCGCGCATTGCCGCCTTCTTCGCGGCCAAAAACAAGAGCTGAGCCGCGAGACTTAATCCAACACTCATCCGTCACCGAAACAGCCACAAAGCGATACCTGACCATGACGCAGCCCGTCACACCACGCCTGTCCGCCACCGTTATGATCATGCGCGATACGCCCGATGGCATCGAAATCTTCATGGTGGTGCGCCATCACAAGATTGAGTTCGCCTCCGGCGCGATCGTCTTTCCTGGCGGCTCACTCGATGCAAGCGACAGTGATGCGCGATTGCGCGATGTCTCAGACGGCGCCGACGGTCTCGATGAAGCAACTTTGGCGCTGCGTGTTGCTGCCGCCCGCGAAGCGTTCGAGGAATGTGGCGTGCTCTACATGCGCGATCCGGCGACAGGCGCGATCATTGAAGGAACCCGCGCACAAGCACTCGGCACACGCTACCGGCAACGTCTTGAAGCCGGCGAGATCGGCATGGCTGACGTTGCCATCGAAGAGAACCTACGCCTTGCGATCGACCAGCTAACGCCGTTCGCACACTGGGTGACACCGGCGCACATGCCCAAGCGTTTCGATACGCACTTCTACCTCGCGCCAGCGCCCGACGATCACGCCCTGGAGCACGACGGCAGCGAGGCTGTCGACTCGGTCTGGATCCGGCCATCGGACGCGCTCGCTCAAGCTGAAGCCGGTAAGTTGACGATGATCTTCGCGACCCGCCTCAACCTTGAACGCCTCGACCAAAGCCCGACCGTTGCAGCTGCGATCGATAAAGCCACAACCGCCCCGATCGTCACCGTGCAACCGACCATGCGCAAGACCGACACCGCGCGCATCCTGACCATCCCCTTGGAAGCTGGCTACGGCGGCCCAGATTTCGTCGTGCCGCATTCCGCATTGGCAGATAACAAGAAGACGTGAGCGGAGCTTGCTGGGCAGACTACTGCCCGCACGGACGAGGTCTGCATGCATCTTCTGGTCGAGCAACACGTTCTGTGATGTCTCGCATTGCTAGAGCGAGTCAGTCTTAGGTGGAATCACATTTGAGCTCGGATGGCCGCTCCTCGCCAACGCTCGGGCTTGCGAGAGCGCGGCGCAACGCGCCGGGTCGCGTGGCTTCCATCTAAGTCAGACAGGCTCTAAGGCACGCCGCGTTTAATAGGCGCCTTAAATCACCCTAAGATTGGGCGTTATAAGGCGCATTGTGAATCCTTTAAAACGCGACATGCAGAAGGATGCGCGGACTCTACGCCATCTTCCGACGGCGCTCGGTGAAGCGCTCATGCGACTCTGCCGTGCCGTCATGGAATGATCCAAACCAGGCATCCCAGGGCATTTCGCCATTGCCGTAATTGCACTCAAAATATCGATGATGCAGTTGATGATGGAAGCGACCGACGTGCACGACTTCCCTGTCCTTCACCAACAAGCTTTCGAAGCCCGAGTGCGCGATCACGGCGTTGAATATCAAAAATTGCAAATGGTAGACGACATGGAAGGGGCTGGAGAGAACGACAAGATGGATCAGGACAGATGTCAGGTAGATCAACGACTCGGCCGGATGCATCGACATACCAGACCATGGACCGATATTGACGTTCCTATGATGCAAGGAATGCACTGTCTTGTAGAGCGGCTTCCAATGCAGGAGGCGGTGAATCCAATAGAAATGGAACGAGTGCCAGATCGGGATCAAGAACAAGACGGCCAGAAACCATACCGGGTTCTCATTCCATGAAAGTACCGAAACGTATTCGTTGGCGAACAACCATAGAATGCCGACTTCCAGCATGGTCCAGAACGTGACGCCATAGACCAGGCTGAAATACATATTGTCCAGGGCTTGATCTTTGAATTTGAAGGTCGCCACTCCCTTCGCCATTTCGCGCTTGTCGAATTTGCGCTCGGTCCCTTGTTTTCGCAGTGTGTAAAAATAGAGATGCAAGCCACCGGCGATGATCAGCATCATCGCCAGATTGCGGCCAAACAAGCCCAACACCCAGCCCGGCGCCAAGACCATGGCCACTTCCGGACCTGGCGTCAGAAACAGCCAACTGACCAAAGCCAGCGCGAGCACAAAAGTACGGATCGACAGCGTCGCGTAAGAGCCCAAGAACCAAGCGGCAATTTTGCGGGGATTGGCCGGCCATGAAAATAATGGTGAGTTTTCGGCAGGCTTGTCAGGAAGCCAGTTCCACCCACTCAGCTGTGGCGGGTTGGGTTTTTGGATCTCTTCGTGCTCGTTAGCAGGAGTGGTGAGCATCTCAGTCTCCTCAAGATGGCGTCAGGCAGCTCAACACGGTCGATGCAGCCATATGTTGGAAGCGTGCTCGCCTGCGTACGGCTCGTCAAGATGAAGCATTTCAGAGATCGAAACATTTGTAAAAAGCATTTTATGATATAACTCGATCGTATTTATAGATGATTGGTGAACTCTCCATGCGGATCACGCTCAAGGCTCTCCAGTACTTCTTGACTGCGGTGGAACACGAGAGCATTGCACGCGCAGCCGAACAGTTAGGCGTGGTTCCCTCGGCGGTATCGGTTGCCATCGATCAGGTTGAGGCGGAATTCTCGTTGAAGTTAGTCATGCGGTATCCATCGAAAGGCATCAAGTCGACCGCTACTGGACAAATTCTAATCGGCAAGATTCGTCATCTGCTCGAAGAATACGACAATCTTCTCGCCGAGGGTGCTGACCTAAGGACTGCGCTTGTCGGGTCTTTGCGCATCGGCTACTTCGCGCGCATAGCGCCCGCTTTTATTCCGGACATTGTCGCTCCACTGATCACGAACAACGCCGGCGTCACTGTAAAGTGCATCGAGTGTGACAACGAGACGGCACAGGACGGCTTGCTGAACGGTGACTTCGACGTCGTTCTATTCTTCGCTGGAACCGTAAAGCCGGGCATCGCGGTCGAGCCTCTTATGGAGCTCTCGCCTCACTTGTTGGTCGGCACAGACCATCCACTTGCCCGACGTAAGTCCGTCCGGCTCACCGAACTCGGCGGTCATCCTCTGGTATTGCTCGACCTTCCGCTGAACAATGAATATTACCGAGCGATTCTCGACGAAGCGGAAGTCGAGCCGAACGTTGTCGCGACAGCCACGACAACCGAGATGATACGGAGTTTAGTCGGCGCCGGCGTTGGCTGTTCGATCTTGCATATGCGTCCACTGATTGACACAAGCTACGCTGGCGATCGGCTCGTTGCCATACCGATCAGGCCGAAGGTGAAGTCGCTCCGTCTTGTGCTCGGACGCCTGGAAGGCAATCCTCGCCGACTGGTGCACGCTTTCGTCGAAGAGTGCCGCCAGTATTTCCATTCGCCAGCCGCCGAGCAGTTGGCCGTCCTCTAGAGCAGCTATCAGAGCTCAAATGTTATTCCAGCTAAACCTGACCCGCACTGGGTAAAAACTTAGTGGGGTTCGAGGATTTGGCGAATGACCAAACCATCTGTCAGACTGTCGAAACCCTCGTTTATCTCATCAAAACCGATCGAACGATTGATGAGCCTGTCGACCGGCAGGCGTCCCTGACGATACAGCTCAATAAAACGAGGAATATCGCGGACAGGCACACAGCTGCCCATGTAAGAGCCGCGGATACCCTTTTCGGAAGTCACGATATCGGCCGGATTGAATTCAAACTTGGCCCCCGCGGGCGCCAGTCCTGCGATTAACACCTCACCGCCTGCGCGCAGCGATTTGTAACAGGTCTCCGTTCCAGGCACGGTCCCGGAGAACTCAAAAGCGTAGTCGACGCCACCACCGGAGATATCCATGATCTGCTCGATATGATCCGCGTCTCTTGCGTTGACGGTATGGGTCGCACCGAGCTGACGGGCGAGGCCGAGTTTATCGTCACTGATATCGACTGCGATGATTTTCTCTGCGCCGGCAACCTTCGCACCAAGCAAGCCGTTGAGGCCGACACCACCAAGTCCGACAACAGCCACCGTGTCACCAACCCGGATACGGGCTGTGTTCATGACGGCGCCCACTCCGGTCATGACGGCACAGCCAAAGATCGCTGCGTCCGCGAGTGGCAAGTCCTTATCAACCTTCACGGCCGATCCGCGATCGACCACGGCGTATTCAGCGAAGCATGACACACCCGAATGATGACCGACTTCGTTGCCATCGGCATCGCGCAAGCGACTGCCGCCGCCCATCAGATGGCCCTTGGCGCGCGCCGCATTGTGCGACTCGCAAAGTTGCGTGCGCCCACCGAGGCAGTTGACGCAACGACCGCAAGACGCAGAGAATTGGAAGACGACCGGGTCGCCCGGTTTCATATCTCGAACGCCCGGGCCAACTTCGACGACTTCACCAGCGCCTTCATGGCCAAGCACAATTGGTAGCGGGCGCGGCCGGCTGGCATTGATCAACGACAGATCCGAATGGCACAAGCCACCGCCGGCGATCTTGACGAGCAACTCTCCTTCTTGCGGCGGATCGAGCTCAATCTCCTCAATTTGGATTGGCTTCGACTTTGCGTAAGGGCGCGCTGCACCCGTTTCGCGCAAGACGGCGGCTTTCATCTTCATGCTTCTTCTTCCAAATACGGTTTTTGTCTAATGAGACGGCTTGATGTTCGCCCGCAGTACATCATAGCAACGGCACTTCCAGCAAGAGCCGATCTTATCCATCGATACGCTCCGACAACGATTAGCGCTGTCACTTGTTGTTTCTGTTGCGCATCTCAAGTGTTCGCAGCCGCAGCGCGTTGAGTTTTATGAACCCTTCGGCGTCTTTTTGATCGTATGCGCCCTGGTCATCTTCGAACGTAACCAGATCAGGTGCGTAGAGCGAGTCTTTGCTCTCCCGACCAATGACGATGACATTGCCCTTGTAGAGCTTGAGACGCACGCTGCCATTGACCCGTGTCTGACTGCTGTCGATCAACGCCTGCAGCATCTCACGCTCCGGCGAGAACCACATGCCGTTGTAGATCAACTCCGCATAGCGCGGCATGATTTCGTCTTTCAGGTGAGCTGCACCACGATCCAGCGTGATGCTCTCTATCGCGCGATGGGCGGTCAGCAAAATGGTTCCACCCGGGGTTTCGTAAATACCGCGAGACTTCATGCCAACGAAGCGGTTCTCGACGAGATCCAACCGGCCAATGCCGTTGTCGCGTCCAAGATCATTCAAGGCTGCCAACAGTGTTGCAGGGCTCATCGCCTGGCCATCGATACTGCTCGCGTCGCCGGCTTCGAAACCGACCTCGATGATGGTTGCTTTGTCTGGTGCGTCTTCCGGACTGATCGTGCGCTGAAACACAACCGGCGGCGCTTCAACAGCTGGATCTTCGAGCACTTTGCCTTCGCTGGACGAGTGCAACAGGTTCGCGTCAACCGAGAATGGCGCTTCGCCTTCTTTGTCTTTGGCGATTGGAATCTGATGCGTCCGGGCAAACTCAAGCAAAGCTTCGCGCCCGGTCAACTCCCACTCACGCCATGGCGCAATAATTTTGATGCCAGGCTCCAGCGCGTAGTAGCCAAGCTCGAAGCGCACTTGGTCGTTGCCCTTACCGGTGGCACCGTGACAGACCGCGTCTGCGCCCACCGCACGCGCAATTTCGATCTGCTTTTTCGAAATCAGCGGTCGCGCAATCGATGTGCCGAGCAGGTAGACGCCTTCGTAAACCGTATTGGCGCGGAACATCGGGAATACGTAATCCCGCACGAATTCCTCGCGCAGATCCTCAATGTAAATATTCTCTTCCTTGATGCCAAGCATCAACGCCTTCTCACGCGCCGGGCCAAGTTCCTCGCCCTGGCCAAGATCCGCCGTGAACGTAATCACTTCTGCGCCATAAGCCTCCTGCAGCCATTTCAGAATGATCGACGTATCAAGCCCGCCAGAATAAGCGAGCACGACTTTATTGACGGATTTGGCTGAGTTGGCGTCGGTCATAAGGAGGGCTTTCGAATTGTGCATTAGGTCGATCTGTCAGTTACAGCCTGCCAGCCCAATATGCCAGCCCCTACGCGCCATTTGGGGGCAGAAAACCGCTCTTGAGCTTGCTGCTGATTGCGATGGAATACCCTGGTTAGCCTCCGGCGAAGCCACAGTTCAGCAGGCAAGCAGGAAGCAACTCAAGGACAGAGTCTGTCATCGAAAAAGCAGACTTCCATAAAGAGGCTAAATCACGTCGCGTTTAATAGGAGCCTTAAATCGCCCGAAGATTGGGTGTTTTAAGGCGCATTGTGAATCCAACAAAACGCGCCATGCTGTAGCTCGATCAACGCAAAAGAGGCCGCCAGCACTTGCTGACGGCCTCTTTTCAGTAAATTCTGTGACGTTTCTAATTGCTACTCTGAGATACGAAGTGTCGAAATCTTGAGTGCGATGTCGCGGAATGCTGCCCGCAGCGCGTCGCCATCACCGGCACTGTAATAGTGCTCAGGAGAAGTTGCACACTGCGCCATCGTAGTGGCGGCTTCGCCGCCAGCAGAAATCGCGAAACCCACAGTGTAAAGCGTCAAACCTTTTTTCTTCATCTCAACGCAAATCGCACGTGCCTGCGTTGTTGAGTCATCTCCCGAGTGCTCCTCGTTGTACTCGCCATCCGTCATCAGAATCGCAATCTTACGCAGTTTTGGCTGTCCATTTTCATTTAGTTCCGTCAGCAAATTGTATGCCTTTGGCTTGCTTGCTGACGGCCAAACTGAATTCCACTTTGGTGATAGCAGGTACCAGGACCAGGCGGTACCGAGATGTCCGGCCGTATAGCCGCTGGTTGGCATCCCGTTGATTGCCGATTCCAATGCTAGCTTATCGCTCGTCAGTGGTGTGATAACCCAGGGCTGTTCAACGCTAACTACATGAAGCGATAATTGAGCGGCCGTGTGATGTCGAGGACGTTGTGCCACATGGCCTGCGAGATATTGTTTTCGCCGTTGGCACGCAGGATATTGAGGGCGAAGCTACGTACCCTG
>CAJQQK010000157.1 GCA_905480435.1 uncultured Hyphomicrobiaceae bacterium
CTACATGACACTGGAAACTCTCGGCGGCATCAGCCATGATGGTGCATCAGAACCGGCGGCCCTAACCGCTGACTGACCGTCCGGACAACGTTGCGACGGACCTGACCGGCACTGTTACACCACCTGATGGGACGCGATCAACCTCCGGCGCTTCCCAGCATCTGGCACCAGCAGCAATTATACGCCCATCGCCATCACCAATTTCTAGAACGGCCCAGCCACAGCTTGCGATGCCCAAGTCTAGGCCTAATATCTTCTGATTAACTGCCATTATCTCTTTCGCCAGTCACAAGTCAGGAACGCACAACATATTATTGTTGCGTCGTGCCGGCTCCTGTGCAACGAATCTTTTTGGGAAGTCGGTAGGAAAACCACGGTAAGATGGTTTTCCATCGCAGGATTACCCCGGATCGGCATAGCTAATCCGGGGGATTCCTTTTTTATTCGAGCGCTCCAAAACGATCAGGAAGCATGCTCTCAGTCATTACGGCACCAAGTGTCATGCCTGCATGCTCGAACCACAACATCGATCAATGATTGATATTCATCATCTCAAACCAATTGCTGAAGGTGCAAGGCTCACAAGCCTGGACGATGTCGTGCCGCTTTGTGCGAACTGTCATCGATTGGCTCATACCAGATCGCCACCAATACCAATCGACGAATTGAGGGACTTAGTGAAACAAGAAGCGGTTGGATGATGCAGAACATCGCAAGCCCCACCAAGCTGTGAGATGATCCGCTTCTGCTTCAAATATGATGTGCTGCCTGTCAGAAAGCTGAACAGTGACGGCGAACTTGTGGTAGAATGTGCTGAGTTCGAGTAGTACCTTGATGGTACACCGAGTAGTACACAAATATGTACCAGCTAAGCTGACTGTGGCGCGTTGATCTGACTAATTTGCAGTGTTTGAGGGCATTTTCTCTGGCGGTAAACCTTGAACGGGTTCCCATCCCACCCCCTCCGCCATACTTCCCACGAAACAACCGGCCCCATTCACTGACGCGCTAGAAATCCTAGGATTGCTTCTTCGAATGCCTCTCTATCGGCACGGTCGGTCGGGACGTGCGCGGCATTCTCAAGCACAAAGCCCTCAGCCAAGCGGATGCCTTCCTCAACAGGCAGCGTCAATCTTGGCGACGTAATGAAATCCCGGCCGTTGTGTACTACCAGCGTTGGTGCCTCAATCTCTGAGAGCCGATCAAATGTGTCGTGATTTCGTCCCGCGTCGGTCAGGCGTTCGTGGGCAATCAGATTGTCACGCAGATCTGACCAACCACCCTCAGGGCCAATCAAGCGATCCATTTTGGCGTTATAGAATTCTGCTGAAAAAGCTTGCTGCACCACCATCTGCTGAAAGGCTTCAAAGCCAAGCTCTCGGTGAACTTGCAGCCATTGCTGCATCTGGGCGCCAAAGAACGCGTCGGCCCTGGCCCAAGTTCCCGTATTCACCAGACTGCGTACCAACTCGGGGCGTTTGATCGCGACCACCTGGCCGATGCAGGCTCCGATCCCGATTAAGCCCAGATAATGCACACGATCGATCTTCAAATGATTGAGGAGGGCGATGACATCGTCGGCATAGAGGTCCGTGCTGGCCGGCACGCTTGGATCATCGTTTGATTGGGCTAAACCCCGATGATCGAAGATCACAACGGAATAACGATCGGTCAGACCAACCGGCAGGTGTCGTTCGCCACCGTGGCAATAGGTGCCCCAGCCTCCGGAACAAATCACCGGTTCGCCCGCGCCATGCACCTCGTAGTGCATGGCATGGCCGTTTAGATGTACCGTTGGCATTACTTGCCTCTCCTGCCTAAATCTTGAGAATAGTTTCGACCTGTGCGGCAATTGTCAGCAACTCCGCGTCTGCCCCGGGTGCCGCAATCAGCTGCAAGCCAATCGGGCGTTCGTCCACCCCGACACCCAGTGGCAAACTAATCGCGGGACAACCCGCAAAATTAGCCGGTGCAGTGAGGTCTGCCTGACTAACTGGCGCTGGTGTGCCGAATGGAAACGTACGTTGCGGCGCTGTGAGCGTCACGATCACGTCAAACTGATCAAATAGTGCAACAAATGCACGCGCAACATCCCTGACCGCCGCCATCTCAACGTCATAACGTGCTGGCGTGATCTTTCGACCATAATCCAACATGGCCGAAAATTCTGGTGAGAAAGCCTCCGGCACATCAATCAATAGTTGCTTATGGGCGACAAAAGCGTCCGCCTCAGAAATTAGGAACCCGGAACGGCGAGCCCGACCCGGCTCATAACCGGGAAGGTCCGTTTCGCCACAACAAACACCTGACGCCATCAACTGATTCAACGCGGCTTCAAACGCGGATGTACATTCTGTTTCCGTTTCCACCGCCTCTAAACTGGTCAAACGTCCAAAACGCGAATCGCCAAGATCACGTACTTGCAGCTGCTCTCCCAGTACGGCTGCAACATCACAAACTGTGCGCGCCAAGGGACCAATCATGTCCAGGCACTTTGCCAGTGGCATGACTCCTTCAACCGACCAGTAGGACCGCGACGGTTTAAATCCGACGATCCCACAATAGGCAGCCGGTAGGCGGACAGATCCCATTGTGTCGGTACCAAGCGTGACCGGGCACAAGCCTCCAGCGACAGCTGCTGCAGAACCACCACTACTGCCACCAGGCGTAAATCCTGGAAACATCGGATGCATGCAACGATCGTGATGGGGATTGTCGGTTGTCGCGCCGAGTGCACCTTCATGCATGTTGAGTTTACCGAGAATGATCATGCCCGCCGCGCGCAACTGTTGAATGACCGGCGCATCAGCTACCGGCGTCCAATGAGTCGCAAGACCGTTGGTGGTCGGCATGCCTCTTACGTCGATGTTATCTTTGACTGCAATTGGCACGCCGTCGAGATCTGAAAGCAGCTTTCCAGAAGCGCGCCGCTCATCACTGGCAATCCCCTGCTGGCGTGCCAGGTCATCCGCAACATGGATAAATGCATTAAGGTCTTGGCCGTGCGCACTATTGATCCGTCCGAGACAATTCTCGGTTAACTCCCGTGCCGAAACCTGTCGGTTGGCCAAAGCCGAAGCCGCCTCTTGGACGCCAAGATCTGCTGGGTCTGTCATCGCTCATCAATCAATCGTATCGGTTTCTGGCGCGCCTCAATCTGGCTGAGCGAAGCTGTCCCTCCGGCACCAGTCAATTCGACCAGCACAGTAACACCCAGCCGCTGCCGTAGCGTTTCGCTGATGAGCGCCTCTAGAGTGGATGCGTCACCAACAGGATCTGCCTGCACTTCAGCAACAACAATCAATTCTTCACGTCCGGAGCGGTGCACCAATCGACACACATACTCACCGTTCAGTGCTTCAATGTCGTTCAAGATGGCGCCAATCCCTGTGGGATAGACATTGACGCCGCGCAGCTTGACCATGTTGTCGCTGCGCCCCTGAAACCCAACCAGCCGACGGAAATTAATGCCTATCCCACCACGCCCTGGCAAGACCGACGAAACATCGTTCGTGTTGAAGCGAATGACCGGATAGATGGTATTTTTAAACAATGCAGTCACGCAGATATTGCCAGCGCCGCCATCGTCAAGTGGGGCCAGACTATCGCGATCCAGGATCTCGACCAGATGGGCATCCTCCCAAATATAGAGGCCGTCGTGATCTGGTCCTTCGGCTGCGACAACACCAGTGTCACCGACCCCATACCAGTCATAGATTTGCGCACCGGGCCATGCCTTCGCCATTGCCTCATGGCCATCACTCGACAGGTGGCCTGAAACCATGCGGATGGGAATATCTCGGCCAGGCTCAAGGCCCTTCTCACGCGCGACCGCGGCCAACTTAAGAATATAATCTGCAAAGCCAACAATGGCTGTCGCGCCAAAGCGCTGCATCAAGTCAACTTGTTGCTCTGATCGGGTTTCAAGGCCCGTGCCAGCCGGTAGCAAAAGAGCACCAGTGAAATGCAGAACCGCTTCGCGAATATAGTGGCCACCATTCACCATACCGAAGCCATAGACGGAGTGAACAACATCTCGCTCATTTATCCCTTGCAGAAGATAAGCCCGCGCCAACAAAGCATTTTGAACTTCACGGTCCCAAGCACCAAAGAACAGTGGCTGCGGCGCGCCCGTCGTTCCGCTGGTCGTGTGCATCACCACATTCTTCCGACCTTCAACCCCATCCATGCCATGAAAGTCGCCATAAGGCGGATAGGCTTCAACGCTTGCCATTAGGTCCAACTTGGAAAAGCTTGGTAGCTTGGCAAGGTCATCGATGGATCGAATGTCGCCCGGCTCAATACCGTGCTGCCCCCAATGGCGCTGGTAGAAGGGAATTTCCCATCCGCGCTGCATCAATACGGCAAAGCGCCGCTCTTGCAGGGCACGTAACGCATCGGAATTGAGCTGGGCCGGACCAGCTAGAAAAGCGTCCCCCAAGGGATACTCTTCGAGAATATGGGCAGCATTTGCCTCGTTAAAATATCCACCGACCATGATGCAGCACACCTCTTCTAGTTGGCTGAGTAAGGGCTTTGCGTCGCCCAGTGCCGCGCGATCTCAACTCGCGTCGTCACCCAGACATCATCATGCGACATGACATGATCGAGGAACTTCTCCAGATACCCAATACGCCCTGGACGACCAATAATCCTGAGATGCACCCCAAGCGACATCATACGTGGCGCGTCAACACCTTCGCGATAGAGCCAGTCAAAACTATCTCGCGCGTATTTGAACCAATCTTCCGGCATGAAACTTGGTGCTACCCACATCTTCATGTCGTTTGAATCGATCGCATAAGGCAGGATCACGATGGGCCTGCCGTTTACCGAATCCCAGAAGGGCTGGTCATCGGAATAGTCATCCATATGGTAGGTAAAACCCTCTTCGGTCAGCAGCCGACGCGTATTGTCAGTCAATAGGTAGCGCGACAGCCAACCATGCGGACGTTGCCCCGTTGTCTTCTCAATTGACGAAATCGCCTTGCGGATAAAATCACGCTCGGCATCTTCATCCATATGAAACTGATGCACCCAGCGCCAACCATGCGCGCAGACCTCGTGGCCGCCATCAACAATACGTTTGGTCAGATCAGGCGCGCGTTCCAGACTGAGAGCCGCAGCAGTAAAGGTCGCCGGCAGATTGCGATCCTCAAGCAATTTCATGATCCGTGGTGCGCCAGCCTTTAAACCGTATTGATAGTTGCTTTCATTGCCGTAATTCCGCAGGGCCTTCTTAAGCGTCACGCCCAACTCATCAACAGGTTCAGGACCACGATCACCATCCGTGATGGAAAGTTCAGAACCTTCTTCCACATTGACCACAATGGAGAGCGCCAGACGTGAGCCATTCGGCCATTTAACAGTGCTCATTGATAAACTCGACCTCCCAGACCTTCTCGGATGTGCAGTTCTTCAAGCTTCGCGAACCCAATCTCTGCGCCGCAATACTAACCTGGGATTCGACAAATTTTTTCAATGATCTCATCCAAGACGCCATTAACCAAGGGCACTCCTGAACCAAACCATGCCTTGGAGGACTTACGGCTTTCCAGCCCACCTCAAGGGACTCTTAACTAATAAGCTGCAAAATCGGACTTCGGGCGGCATCAATGCGTCCAGCGTACCAGTAATCAGGCTTGGAAGTTCAATGCAGGTAAGGCCGATAGAAGGTGCTGATGTAAATTCAGCCATCGCCATCATGCAGCGCGGCTTCCCAGATCCGCCGAATGCCACCTGGCCTGAATTCTTCGAACACGTGAAAGCTAAACAAGCCCGAGAGCTTGTCGGCCCAATTGGTTACCTGTTGCGCAAAGATGACCGTGATGTTGGCATTATACTCACATTTCGCAGCCAGCGCACTCAAGCAAATGGCACCTCAGTCGACGTTGTCAACTTGTCGGGTTGGTACATTGACGAGGCATACCGCTGGTATGCACCGATGATGCTGAAAAAGATCCTCAAAGACAAAACAGCAATCTTCACCGATCTGACCGCATCTGAAGAAGTCCTCAAGATGCTACCGGCTTTCAAATTCAAGCCATGGACTGAAGGCGTACTTATGTCCTCGCTACCCCAGTCTCTGTCGCGCTACCGGCGTGATGTTTCTATCGTCCGCCCGGAGCAATCGAGCACCACCACCATCAGCGACGCTGACATGACGTTGTTACGCGATCACGCGGCGCTAGGTTGTAGAACCTGCATTTTGTCCGTTGATGGCACCCATCATCCACTCGTGTTTGCAACGCGCTGGCGCCGAAAAATTCCGCACGCTTATCTGATCTATGCACCGGACCGCCAAGTTGTCCTGTCAGCTCTCGGTAATGTTAGCGCCCATCTCGCAAAACGCGGCCAGTTCCTCATTGCAATGGATTGCAATGGATTGCAATGAGAACGAATGCGTCGGCGCCGGACAGTTCCGACCAACCACCTGGCAGAAATATTACACTGGCCCAGTTGATGCCGGTGGCATCGACTACGCTTACTCCGAACTCGTCTACATGGGTTGCGCTTAACGCCACTCGTCACACCCATCAGAAAACATCACCAACACAAGGAATATCACAATGGATGGCGCTCCGTTCACACCTTCCCTCAACCACCAAATTCGAACGTTCATCGAGAGCCCAGGGCTGTTCAACGCTAACTGCATGAAGCGATAATTGAGCGGCCGTGTGATGTCGAGGACGTTGTGCCACATGGCCTGCGAGATATTGTTTTCGCCGTTGGCACGCAGGATATTGAGGGCGAAGCTACGTACCCTGGCG
>CAJQQK010000158.1 GCA_905480435.1 uncultured Hyphomicrobiaceae bacterium
CCAGGGTACGTAGCTTCGCCCTCAATATCCTGCGTGCCAACGGCGAAAACAATATCTCGCAGGCCATGTGGCACAACGTCCTCGACATCACACGGCCGCTCAATTATCGCTTCATGTAGTTAGCGTTGAACAGCCCTGACCGGTTGCCCAACCATATAAAGCGCCGCAGCCGCCAGATAGCACAGTGCCCCAAGTGTCAGCGCCCAGCGACGCGTAATGCTATGAATGATCGCCGGGAGGAATATACTAACCGCAAGCCCAAGCCCGCTGGTTCCAAGATAAATCAGGCTGACCAGAAACGCGCTGCCGAGCAACCGGTATGCTTCCAGCGGCACGATGGTAATCATCAGCGCACGTGCTGCCGCTTCCAGCGTGAACAACGTGACAAACGTACCCGCTTGATCACGACCAAGGTTCTTCAGCAGAACTGGAAAATAAATGCGGCGCATGAAATATGCCTCCTGTGCTGCCACACAATCGGCAGGCACAAGATTGCAACATTAAGCGCATGCTAGATGACAGCGCCACAAACAATTGGCGTGCTGTCAGACTTCAACTGCCCCGCTTCGCAATCTCGGTGGCGAGTGCCACGGTATTGTGTGCCTGCTTGAGATGCGGCATGTCGAGCATCATGCCGTCCATCCCAATTGTGCCAACACCAGGGTTGGCATCAAACACTTCGATGACGCGCTTGGCATGCGCAACGTCTTCATCAGACGGAGTGAATGCCCGATTCGCGATCTCGCATTGCGCCGGGTGAATAGCAATCTTGCCGATAAATCCTGATTTTCGATCGCGCAGCGCTTCTTTTTCAAAGCCCTCACTGTCACGGAAATTCGGATAGACAACGCCAACCGGCTGCGCATCGATCGCCCGCGAAGCAGCCAAGGTGAACGATCGTGCCAGCAGATAGGGATCATCGTAATCACCAGACGTTGGATGCCGGTTATCACTTGCCCCAAGCGCTGCTGATAGATCTTCACCGCCCCATGTCATCGCCGTCAGCCGCTTCGACACGCCTTCCAAGTACGTGTGAAACGTAAGCAGCGATGCCGCCGTCTCGGTTGCAACACAGAGGATCTTGGTCGTGCCCTGCTCAATCCCCTCTCGTGCCTCAAGAGCCGAAAGATAATTGCACAGCGTGTTCACATCTTTCGCTGAATACACTTTCGGCAAACAAATGCCATCGGGCTTACCCGACATCACGGCTGCTAAATCTGGCAACGACAGGTCCGTATCAAGAGGATTAATGCGCACCCACAGCTGTTGCGTCGAACGATCAGCACGATCCTTCAGATACGCACAACTCATGTCACGCGCAATCGTCTGGTTGTCATTCGAGACGGAGTCTTCAAGATCAACAATCAGCGCATCAGCAGGATTGCTGCGCGCCTTTTCCATCTTGCGTTCACTATCTCCCGGCACAAACAGCCACGACCGAATGATCATTGCATTTTCTCTCAATACGATTTCCGACAAGTCGTCTTGCTGACAGGCATCTCACCTTAGCGATCAGACAGGCTTCTTCTTCATAAAGGCTGTGCGCACGCAGTATGCCACTTCTTCGCCGCGTTGATTGTGACCGTAATGCTCAAACACAACCAATCCAGCATTCGGGCGTGATTTTGACTCTCTTAGCTCTTTGACGTTGGTTTTCGATGTGATCGTATCGCCATGAAAAACCGGATTCTTGAACCGGCAATCTGTCATACCAAGATTGCCAATTGTTGTTCCGAGCGTTGTATCTCCAACGCTAACGCCGATAATCAAACCGAGCGTGAACAGCGAGTTGACAAGCGGTTTCTTGAACTCCGAGTGTTCCTTGGCGAACTCCGCATCAAGGTGCAGCGGTTGCGGATTGTGCGTCAGCGCGGTGAAAAGCACATTATCCATTTCGGTGATGGTCCGCGTCAGAGCATGCTTGAACTCCATACCGACTTCGAATTCTTCAAAATAGAGCCCAGACATGATCGCCCTCATCCTTGCTTCGGTTATCAATCAATCTCTTTATGGCCTGCCGCGGCCCACACTCGCGAGTCACCAGCAGTAAACCTCAATCCAGAATCACATAACTGATCGGACGGGCTTACGTCACGGCCACCGTCTGGCTTAGTTTCGCTCAACCGCCACGAAGCCCGGAGCTGCTCAAAAATGATCCCGACATCCCGCCCCCTCAAAGGCCTGCGCGTACTCGACCTTTCGCAAGGCGTCGCGGGCCCCCATTGCGGCGGTTTGTTCGCGGAATACGGTGCCGACGTGACTAAGATCGAACCACCACAGGGCGATTGGATGCGTATTCTTGGTGCCGGCTATGATGGCCGCTCCGGCAGTTTCATCTACTACAACCGCGGCAAGAAGAGCTTATGTCTCGATCTAAAGTCTGAGGGCGCAATCGATGTTGTCCTCAATCTAGCAGCTCAGTCAGATGTGGTGATCGACAACAACCGCCCCGGCGTCTCGGACCGGCTCGGCATCGGTTTTGAGGCACTCAAAGCCCGCAATCCGAAAATCGTCGTCGTCGCTGTTTCCGGATTCGGCCAGGAGGGTCCAGCTTCGCACCGACCGTTGAGTGATACGATCGCGCAAGCAATGTCCGGTTTCATGTCGATGAATTGTGGACGTGCCGGTGTCCCCGCGAAAGTCGACATGACGCTGATTGACTGCCTCACCGGCCTATACGGTTTCCAGGCAGCAACAATGGCGCTTTGGGGCGATCCCGCCCAACGCGAAGCTCAACGGCTTGATATTTCACTCGTGCAATGCGCGGCCGCCATTCAAGGTGCCAAGGTGCTGGAGTATAGCGTATCTGATAGCATCCCAGAGAAGATCAACGCGCCTGCCGGCAGCTACCGTGCCAAAGACGGCTGGCTCGCGCTCACATTGGTTCGAGAATCCTGCTGGACCAAGATCTGCAAGACGTTTGGCCGTGATGACCTAGTTACAGACCCACGCTTTGCCACCTTCGAACAACGCGCAGCAAACACCGAGACGATCACCGAAGTAGTCGATCGCATCATCGCCACCCGCAATGTCTCTGATTGGGTCGAGAGTTTCCGCGAAGCAGGCGTCCTCGCGGGGCCGATTAATGATTACGGCATGTGGCTCGATGATCCCCAAACGACCGCTGTCCAAGGCGCACCAATGACAACTGTGGCAGCCGGTATCGAAGCACCAATGGTTCGCACCCCAGGCCACGGCAATCACACCGATCTCAGTCCTCATCTGGGCGAACACTCACGCGAAATCCTGGCAGAGGCCGGCGTTTCTGTCAGTGACATCGATCAAATGCTCTCAACCGGCGCTGTCATCTGCAAACAGGCCGCCTAGAATTCTCTTACATTCACACAACTGGATCTCACCATGTCTCTAATCTACGAACTGACACCGGCACAGCTTGAAATCCGCGCTGCCATTGAACGTATCATGGCGGACTTCGACGACGACTACTGGCTCAAAACGGATCAAACCGGCGAATACCCGCACGAATTTCGCAAGGCCATTGCAGCCGGCGGCTGGCTTGGCATCTGCATGCCCGAAGATGTTGGCGGCTCAAATCTCGGCGTCACCGAAGCGACGATAATGATGGAAGCGGTTGCCAATACGGCAGGCGCTCAGACGGCGGCCAGCGCCATTCATCTCAACATCTTTGGCCCTAACGTCCTGGTCAAATATGGAACTGATGAGCAGCGCAAGGAATTCCTGCCACCGATCATTTCTGGTGATCTCATGACCAGCTTTGGCGTCACCGAACCAGACGCCGGCCTCGACACCACCAGCATCAAGACCTTCGCCCGTCGCGACGGCGATGACTATGTCATCACTGGCCGCAAAATTTGGAACTCCTGCGCACAACAAGCCGACCGCATCCTACTGCTGACGCGCACTGAAGAGGCCGGCAAAGGCGAAACCCGGGCATCCGGCATGACGCTGTTCTTCATGGAGCTCGACAAATCAAAGATCGAGGTTCGTGAAATCCCGAAGATGGGCCGTCACGCCGTCAACTCCAACATGCTGTTCATTGACGAAGTCCGCGTGCCAGCTCGTGATGTTGTCGGCCAGGTTGGCCGGGGCTTCTACCAACTCCTCGATGGCCTCAACCCGGAACGCATTCTGCTCGGTGGTGAAACCATTGGCATTGGCCGCCAAGCACTCTCGCGGGCAACCCAGTACGCTAAAGACCGTGTCGTATTCGGCCGCCCGATCGGCATGAACCAGTCAATCCAACACCCACTTGCGCACAGCTGGATGGAACTTGAAGCCGCCTGGTATGCGACCTTGCGCGCAGCTGCACTTTACGATGCCGGCGAACCGTGTGGCGCAGAAGCCAACATGTCGAAATACCTCGGCGCTGAAGCCGGCTTCAAGGCATGCGAACGCGCCGTCCTCACACACGGTGGCATGGGCTATGCGCAGGAATACCACGTCGAACGATTGTTCCGCGAAGTCCAAATCGGGCGTCTCGCCCCCGTTAGCCAGCAGATGATCTCGAACTACATATCCGAACGCGTTCTCGGGTTGCCTCGATCATATTGATCAACTCGCCGCTTTGAACCAAGACAAGCCAGCCATACAGGAATGCCCTTTGCCCTTGATCGACATCACAACGACCGGCGCTGTACGCACCGTCACATTGAACCGCCCCGACAAGCACAATGCGCTGAGCCCCGAAATGATGGATGCTGTCCGCGACGCGTTCCGGCTCGATCCGCCGACAGAAGAACGCGTGACCGTATTGCGTGGCATCGGTAAATCGTTCTGTTCCGGCTTGGAGCTCTCGATGCAAGGCGTATCCAATCAGGAAGCCGTCCGCATTGAAGAGATGTTTGACGCAATCCAGCGCTATGCACTACCCGTCGTTGCCGTTGTTCAAGGCAAGGCCATCGCTGGCGGGTGCGAGCTCGCGCTCCATTGCGATTTTATCGTGGCCGCCAAGGACGCGAATTTCGTTATGCCGCTTGCTCAAATCGGCGTTTCGACAACGTGGTTTTTGACCAAGAAAATCATCGAAGCGACCGGCGCTCACATGGGTCGTGAATTCCTCTTGCTCGGCGACCCAATCACCGGCGAGCGCATGCACCACCTCGGTATTGCATGCCGCACAGCGGATGAGCCTCAACTCGACGCCATGGCGCAAACGATTATTGATCGACTTGCGGCCAACGCCCCCCTCTCGATGCGCTCCATGAAGGCTCAGTTGGTCGAAATGAATGACTACTTCCTAAAAGCCGACTTCGAGAAGCGCGACGAAATCGCCCTTGCTACATACGAGACCGACGACAGTGTCGAGGGCATTTCTGCCCGCTTGTCCAAACGCCAACCGGTGTTCAAGGGACAATAGTAAGCGACGCACGACCGACAGACATCAGGAATGGAGTTACATATTATGGGCGCACTCACAGGCGTAAAAGTCGTCGAATTTGCCGGCATCGGTCCGGGGCCTTTCAGCTGCATGCTGCTTTCTGACATGGGCGCAGACGTCATCCGCGTAGATCGTGCAGCCAATGTTGGCCGTGATCCGGAAGAGCCACGTTACTCACCAACGCTGCGCGGCAGGCCCAACGTCGCCATAGATCTCAAGAACGAGGCCGGTCGCGAAACAGCGCTTCAGTTATGCGACAAGGCAGATATTCTCATTGAGGGCTTCCGCCCAGGCGTCATGGAGCGTCTCGGCCTCGGACCTGATGTCGTCTTCGCGCGCAACCAAAAACTGATCTACGGCCGCATGACAGGCTGGGGCCAGGACGGACCGATTGCCATGACCGCTGGCCACGACATCAACTATATTGCGCTCTCTGGTGCGCTCCACGCCATCGGCACCAAGGAACAACCCGTGCCACCACTCAACCTGGTCGGTGATTTCGGCGGCGGTGCGCTCTATCTGGTAATGGGCGTACTTGCCGCTCACATCGAAGCGCAAAAGTCCGGCAAAGGACAAGTCGTCGACGTCTCAATGGTCGAGGGCGCGGCGTCATTAATGGCGATGTTCTACGGTCGATCAGCAGCAGCAACTGCCGGCGACAATCATGTCCGCTCGTGGGTGGAAGAACGCGGCCAAAACTTCCTCGACGGCGGCTCCCACTACTACAACACTTACGAAACCTCAGACGGTGAGCACATCTGCATTGGCTCAATCGAACCGCAGTTCTATCAGTTATTGCTCGACACCGTCGGCATGACACAAGAAGATCTTGGTCCTCAGCACGACAAAGCCAACTGGCCGGCAAACAAAGAGAAGATGGCCGCCATCTTCAAAACCAAAACCCGCGATGAGTGGACCGAGATCATGGGACAAACCGACATCTGCTTTGCGCCCGTCCTGCGCATGAGTGAAGCGCCGGCACATCCGCATAACGCGGCTCGCGGCTCATTTATCGATGTAGCAGGCGTTCCACAACCAGGACCGGCGCCAAAATTCTCGCGAACCAATGTCGAAACGATCTCTGAGCCGGCATACGCTGGCCAGCAATCTCGTGACGCATTGCTCAATTGGGGTTTTGATGCAGGGCACGTTGATAAGCTCACGGAATCCGGTGCCATCAAACAGCGTTGATCAGGCTGAACAGATCATACCGATTTGATGATCCATCGCGTCGCGCCGTCACCAAGGTCTTCTCGATCGGTGACGGCCAGCCGCAAGTGCCGGTCATGCGCGAGAAGTGCGCCCTCCCATAGCCCATTCCAGGCCTCAAAAAGTTCTGGTGGCTGCGTGCCCCAGCCGCGCGCGAGCCGCCAACCTGAGCGCGTAAGCACCGCTTTATCTGAAGCAACCTCAATCGTGGCCTGATCGCCCTCTCCAATGGCCAATGCTGCCATGAATTCAGCAAATCCTTCAGCACCACCTGGCGACACACCGAGCTTCGCCGCTAAGCTCTTGTAGTACTGCGCCCCGATCAGCCTCCCCGTGATCCGTCCGAGGAACGCAGCATCGACCGGACCAAACAGCTCCGCCATCCGCGGCAGCCCTGTTCGAATATACTCCATCGCGTAATTACGCTTCGCCTTTGCCAATCTCTCTTCCGGCCACTGCCCCTCCGGCAATGCAGGCGCTGCGCCTTCATCATACCGGGGTGGCTGTTCGCCTGGCCGAAACCGCAAACGCTCGTCGGGCGATAGGTCCGCATCAAACTCCTGAAAATACCCGGATAAGCCATGCTGTCCGTCGACAGTTTGCGAAGTGCAGACAAACCCGAGCCGTGGGTTCTTGAGTGAAACGCCGTTGCGCGCATACCAGCCCGACAGCATCCCGCGCGAAACATCTGACGGAATCGCACATATCGCCGTGCCATCGAAAACCCAACGCGGTGGCGGAAACCGCACCCACGCCTTGGTATCGCTCTCAGCCATATACTCGACGTCGACGCCGCCAATTCGGTTTGACAGATAGTGGTACGCCGCGCAGGCCTTTGCGTGTGGCAACTCATCAAGCCCAAGCTTTTCGAAACTCGACAGAAATTTCTCCGAATGCTGATGGCGAAACAGCGCTTCCATCCAACGTGCCGCATCGGCACCCGACCGCCGCGTAACGATCGTCATGATCAATCCTGTGAAGTACGCGTGATAGAGCTCAGCCACAGCTGACAGCTGGTTACCATCCGAGTCATTAGCTTTTGTGGACGGCATCATGAAACCCAATCTCACCATTTCAACAATCCGATCACTAGACTACGAATTCAACAGCCCGTGGTCACCATAAGAGTAGGAACAAGTCTCTTAATCACTGTTCAAACCGGCACAAATCTAACAAGCACATGTCAACTGTTCGAATTTTGTTAACCATATCAGAGCATTTTATACCTAGCAGGCTGTTGAAATTGGCCACGTGAGAGATCGCATTCACTGCGGAGCGGTTTTTTGAGTGGTCACAGTGTCGGCGGCGTCCTCCCTGGGCCGTTCTATCTCAGGCGGTGGCGTTGGCGAAGATCCTGGGCAGGCAAATGAGATCGTAGGCAGCCATCGTGAACGTGAACACGAAGCCCATGCGCGGCGTGCCACGCCGCATCGGGCGGGCGAGGCCGCCGATCGTCTTGCCCCAGCCGAACGGCTCTTCGACCAGTTTGCGTTTCTTCTGACTGAT
>CAJQQK010000159.1 GCA_905480435.1 uncultured Hyphomicrobiaceae bacterium
CAGACGTGGCGCCGATTGAAAGGAAGAAACCACTTGCCCAAAATCATCGAGGGCGTCAAATTCTCTGACGGCATCGAAGTGACTGAGCCGACACGAAACGCCGCCTGATCAGCCCGTCACCCAAATTGCGGCATAGCTCTCAGCCTTGTCCGCCACCGCTACACGCAAACGTGCTCTGACATAGTCAGCAATCAACGGGCGTCAAACATATCCCTCAAAGGCGGCGGTCAGCACCCGCAGCACGGAGCTTCGGCTTTACCTTCAACAACGGAAGCAAACGGCAAGAATTGCCACCGCCGCTTGGGATCACTTCCAGATGTTTCCGGTTTTTGCAACAACAATGCTTGTAAACTCAGCCTTATTGCAGAAATCCGCCACTAAGTGGACAAAGGCACTGCGGGATCCATTTAAGCCTCACATCACTTCGTCGTTGTGTTTTCTATATCAGCGTTGTCACTGTGTTCCACTCTGTGCAGTAATCTTCGCGAGTTGAATTTCTCGAAAAGCGATGAATACTCCCGAAGTCAGGATCAGCCCCATGCCAATCCAGGTAAACGCATCAGGAATGTCGCCAAAAACAAAATATCCGATGAGCGTGGCAAATACGATGAAAGCATAAGCATAGGGTGAGAGTACAACGGCAGGTGCATAGTTGAATGACGTGATCAACAGTCCCTGCCCCACCACCGCGAAGGCGATCAGGCTGCAGAGATATGGTGCGGCTGTCGCAGGAATTGGCTGCCAAAAGAACTGAAAGAATGGCGTGAGTGCTATCGCCCCCATCAGAGCGTTGTGCGTGATGCTCAGCAACGGTGGCTGTGCACCGGCAAGCTTTCGATTTGCCACGAAATAGCACCCCATCAGGATGCCGGACAGCAAACCAATATAGTATCCGATGGGATCTCCACTGAAACCCGGCTTGAGGATCGTCACAACACCAACGAAGCCAATAGCGATTGCTACAATTCGCCGAATGCCAATACGCTCTCCCAGCATCACAGGTGAAAGTAATGTGACCACGGCGGGTGCAAACATAAACATCGCCGTCGCATCAGCCAATGGAATGTAGGTCAATGACCAATACAGTGACGCAATAGCTGTTGAGTTTAATGCACCGCGAACGAATTGACCGCCGATTGGTGTTGGGCAGAACACGCGCCATCCATATTTCGGGATTGTAACGACCGCCATGAACGCAAAAGTACCGACGAATTGAATCCAGATCATCTGAACCGGCCCGACTTGATCAAGAAAGCTCTTCGCCAATCCGTCCTTGCTTGCGAGCGTCGCAACTGCAACGAGCATGAGCGTGATGCCAAGCAACGGTTTGTGATGGGGCATTGTTCAGATCTGGCTCTCTGGGATCATACGCAGCAGCACTTATGCGTTGACCCTGAGTTAGGGTCCGGTCAATTTTCAGGTCGGGATGGCACCATCTGCGGCTTCATCTGTCATTCGACAGCAGCTCATCGAGCAGCGGTCTCCTTACTAGTCCAATCGTCTAGCCACACAACACATTTATTCAGATCCATAAATATCTCGTTGCATCTTATGCCGAAATGCGGATGCCCGGCTGGCGTATTGTGGGCGTTAGGTGGAACTGAACATCTCAAAGACTGGGCGATCTGACGCGTTTGATGGGTGTGAACGCTGTGATTGCCTTGCCTCCCGATTGAACAACCACACTCCCATCCAGACCGATCATATCATAGGATCCACTAACTACTTCGGCGGAGCCAGCATCCAGAAAATAAGTCCACCCGCCAACGCGACCGCGACTGCGCCGTGCTGAAGTTCTGCGGATACGAGCGTCAGGAGAAAACCAGTTGCGAGAGGCCCACATGCTGCGCCCAGGTCACGCCAGGCCTGCATCCGCGCGAGTGGTCCCACGACGTCTTCGTCTTCAGTGAGCGATTGCGCAATCACCGCAGGTCCCAGCGATGCAAGCGCGCCTCGAAATAAGAGCATCACTAGCGCGCCGAAGACGGTAAATCCCAAAGCAACGAAGACGAAGCCGATCATGGTAAGGATGGCTGCGGCTACAAAAATCTTTCGAGCGCCCACGCGATCTGCAATCCAGCCGAACAGCGGAGCTGCAATCGCTTCTCCGAGATGACGCATTGCCAGAAGAGCGCTGCCACTCATGACTGCTTCCGACAAAGATGCTTCGCGAGCAAAGATCAAGGTAATTGAGACCGCAAATACCCCGTCGACGCCATATCCCTGCAGAAAGAAAAGTATGTCGATCGGCTTAGGTCTTGCGAGCGAGGTGGATTTGGTGCGGGGAGCTTTCGAAATGGTGGTTTTTGGAAGAGAGAAAGCGATTAGAATTGCAAATGCAGTCGGTACAGCAAGAACAACAAATGCATGGTTCGGCCCGAGCTGCCCTACAAGCCAAGCCCCGCCGAACAGGGCCAAGATCGGCCCCAGTCGCTGAATGGCTTGACTAACACCAACACGCGTGCCGGCCTTTTCACGATACTCAACAGCGTATGAGAGTGTCGCCAAAACGAGACTGGCGTAGGTTAGCCCCCATAAGATGCGAGCCACCAGCATCAAGGCTGGTCCCTGTGCCACACCGTATAGCGCAGTGGTGAGTGTGGCCACGACAGCCGCGCCGATGCACATGTTCCGAGCGCCGAGCGCATGCGACAGGCGCGCGATTGCACCGTAAGCGAAAACACGGATAAAGCGGTTTGCCGACAGCATGACGCCGACCCACGGCAGCGTCAGTCCAAAATCCTCTGCGTAGGCCGGTAGAACGGCGTAGATCAAAGCGTCGCCCAGCAGCGCCAACGACATAATGGAAGACGAACCTATGATGGCGCGCCAGCCGCCACCGGTTGGGTTCGGGGCTCTCGTCGTCGGCATCGCGACACTTTCCTACAGAAGTCAATTTGTGCCCACGTCAAGGAACGCACCTATCGGGTCCGCTTTAACATAACAGATTTCGTTGCAGCACCGCCGCTTCGAGTTATCTTCTTTACCGAACGTGGACTGGTTGGAGAGGCCCACTATGCGACATTCAACAGACAAGGTGTGAGATGTCGACAGTGTCGGCACGATCAAAAGATGCCAAATAAGCCATCGCCTCGAATGTCGGATTTAGACATTTATTTGTCGTATTAGAGACATCGTGCTAATGTCTCTAACGCGGTTGGTCGTTGCAGAATGACTGATCGCGGATGCAGCCCAGTTAGCTGATCCAGCACATGTGGTTCGTCTTATAGCGGGACCTCGATGAGTGATTGCTGGTTTGGACGTCCATCGGGCTGAGGCAATGGCCACCAGATGGCTTTGCGTTCATTCGGAAATATCAACTTTTGGCGCTGTTCCATCCGGGGCAGAGCGACCCTTGCTGCGTGCGAACGCAAGGTTGAAACTGTTTAGGAGAATATAAATGTCATCACCGATGCTTAAAGTTGCGAATTCGGAACTTGAACTCGACGAGCAGGGTTTAGGTATCCGCGACGTCACGGAGAACTACTATGATAGTGATGACGCCAACGCCTTCTACAGCAATATCTGGGGCGGCAAAGACATTCACATAGGCCTCTACGACGACACACAAGACATTCGCACGGCGAGTGATGCAACGATTGATAAAATGGCGGACGCATTGCCGACGGTCGCTAGTGGCACCCGAGTTTTAGATATTGGTTCCGGTTATGGCGGAGCCATGCGCCGCATCGCAGGACAGTTTGGCTGCGAGGCAACTTGTCTCAATTTGTCAAAAGTGCAAAACACAATAAACCGCCACAATACGCAAGTTGCCGGACTTACGGACAAGGTTCGTGTGGTCCATGGCACCTTCGAAAACATCCCCGAGCCGAACGGCTCATACGACGTGGTTTGGAGCCAGGACGCCATCCTGCATTCGGACCAGCGCGGCCAGGTTCTCGCCGAAGTATTTCGGGTCCTTAAACCGGGTGGTTATTTCTTATTTACCGACCCTTGTCAGGCCGACGATGTGCCAGATGGTGTCTTGCAACCCGTATATGACCGGCTGCAGCTCAATAGTCTCGGATCATTCCGCTTCTACCGCGACACTGCTGAGGCGCTTGGTTTCGACGTCGTTCGCCAAGATGACATGCTGGATCATTTGCGCATCCACTACGATCGCGTTCGCGAAGACCTGATCGCAAATTATGAGACGCTTCGCAAGAACGGTGCCTCGACCGACTATCTCGACAAGATGATCGTCGGTCTCGAAAACTGGGTGAAGGCCGCCGATGCCGGTCACTTGGCTTGGGGCATCCAACTGATGCGAAAACCCGTCTAAACTTACTCTGCATCTGCGGGCTGGAACGCTAGGCATCTCAATTAGATCGACGCGGATGGTCAATTCTAGCTCGCAGCCAAAAGCCGAGCTGTATCGCTGAGCTTCAGCTTCACAAATTGGAAAGCCTACATGTCAATCAAAGCTTATCCCGATTGCAAATATCTTATAGATCCCGATGGGCTTGCCGCGCAACTCGATGAGGTGTTGCTGATTGATCTTCGTCCAGCAGAAGATTTTGCGCTCGGACACATCGAGGGGGCCAAACACCTCGACATTTATGCTCTAAGTTTGAACGATACTTCGCCCGCACCACTCGAAGCCTTCCTTTCTATGTTCAACGGGCCGTTCGGGGCACGAGGTGTGTCGCGCGCGCTGTCTGGCTGCTGAGCGTGCTTGATCACCCCGCTGTCAAGTTGCTCGACGGTGGCGTCAAGGCATGGCTCAAAACTGGTCGACCGCTTGCGCGCATCGGTGAGGTGACAAAATCGGTTCCCGTTGACCAAGTGCCGCCAACCCCATTGCCGTTTCGCGGGGGGCGGCGCCTTGACTATCTGGCCACCCGATTCGATGTTGATCGCGCTGTCGACGACGATGCGACGGTTATAGTCGACGTTAGGCGAGCGTCGGAATACAAGGGCACTGAAAAGCGTGCCAGCCAGGCAGGTACGGTTCCAGGGGCGGTACACGTCTTCTGGCGTGATCATCTTGATGAGAATGGCGCGCTGCGTTCGGTGGAAGAGGTCAAGGCATTGTACGAAACAAAAGGTGTGACGCCCGACAAAAACATCATCGTTTTCTGTCAGAGAGGTTATCGCTCGGCCAATACCTTTATCGTGCTGGCCTCGCTTGGGTATCCTCAAGTGCGCAATTACATGGGCTCCTGGGCCGAGTGGGGCAATCGGGACGAATCGCGCATAATATTGCCGGACTGAAACCGGAGCGGGCAAACCAATCCACCATGATCCAGTCACACGGCTTTCCAACAATCGAGGATAATTTCACAGAGGACGAAACAAAGACTTAGGGTCGTAGGCGATAAAATTAGGCTAAGCTAAACTACATGAGAGTAAGCGACGGTCGCAATGTGTGCTCGATCCTGCGCGACCGATAGTGCCGGTCTAAGCAATCGCTAATCAACCGAGAGTCGTTCCAATTTGGACGTGGGATTGAAAAGGATCAAATCATGCAAGACACCGAGGAACATGACTGGCTCAAGCAAGGCAGTACGTCCAGCGGCGAAGTAAGAAAGATCTATGACGATTGGGCAGGCAGTTATGACGAAACACTGGAAAGTTGGGACTACCGTGCGCCCACCCAAGCCGCTGAGATGCTGCGCGACGCGACACCCGCTGGTTCAATACTATTGGATGTGGGCTGCGGCACAGGGCTGACAGGATTGGCGTTACGGCTTGCCGGCTTTGTCGGTCCCATTGATGGCATCGACCTATCGTCAACCTCCTTGAGGGAAGCGGAAAGACATGACGTTTATCGCTCCCTGACGGCGGTGGATCTGCAAACGCTCCCTCTCCCGATACTCGACGATACCTACGACGCATTGTTGTGCGTCGGCGTTCTGACCTACATTCCTGATAGTGAGAGTGTGCTGCGTGAATTCGCCCGTGGCGTGCGGTCGGGAGGCCGGATTCTAGTCACGCAACGCGATGACTTATTCCGCGAACGTGGCGACAGCAGGATGTTTGAGAGACTGTCTGATATCATTGACGACATCAAAGTCACGGAGCCGCTCCCCTATCTGCCGAACAATCCGGATTTCGGCGATGAGATTCGAGTGATCTACTCGATAATGACAGTTTCCTGAGTTCAATGGAGTTCGCTTTCCGTATCCTCGCGGAGTCTGTATTGGTAGAGGCGAGGAGAGACGCGGTGGCGTTTAGGCGATGGGGAGTAGCTGTTGCCGACGGCTTTCGCCAGTTGCCGGTGCCTCAATCCAGGCCATAACTCCGTTTCCTCTCCCCGCTCATCAAACCGGACGTGCGGAGCTACCGCATCCGGCTTTCCGACCGGCTTCTTCGTCAAGCTCACGGCGGTGCAGGCCGTGGCAGGCGTTCGAGACGCAGCAGCCTCAGTTCTTCATAGACAATGCCAGTTGAGAACCGGCGGCTACCGCGGCCTGCCACTTTATGCCGTCGCACGAGGAAGTCGCGCACGCGCTCATAGACATACCGATCAACACCCCGGTGGACCCGCCGATACGTCCCGTAGGAGAAGTAACCGAACCAGCCGCGCAGAGATCTGTTCAGCCTGTCGCCCACTTCGGGCCATGGATCGTGATTGCCAGGTACCAACAGTTTGCGAACCGTCGTCTTGAACCGTTGCACGCTTTTCTTCGATGGGCTTGCGCCCAAATACCTCTTACCGTTCTTCCCGAAGTAGTGCGGGCCGAACGAGTAGCCAAGAAAGTTGAAGCGTTCCTGTTGGGCATTCTTCAGCGAGGTTTTCTCTTCGTTGAGGGGCAACTCGAGCCGCGTCATCACCGCCTTCGTCCACGCCAATGCCTCGTTCGCACGACCGCGAGAGAGGATGACGAAGTCGTCGGCATAGGCAACGACATGAGCACGGAATGCTTCATCGCATTTGCTCAACCGCCAGTGTTTCAGGAACCGGTTCATGTAAATGTTAGCAAGAAGCGGACTGATAACACCGCCCTGCGGCGTACCACATGAGTTGCCCTTACCACCACGCATGCGCCGAATTCCATCCTCGTCCCGCTCTTCGATCGGCGCCTTCAGCCACTGTCAGGCGACACGACAAACTGACCCTCTGACGCCATGAGGAAGTGACCCTCTTGGCGAGTTATCCAGAGGGAACTTTCATGGAACAGACGCAACACAATGCATCCTGCACGGCCTTGAGGGCATTGCGGGGTGATGA
>CAJQQK010000160.1 GCA_905480435.1 uncultured Hyphomicrobiaceae bacterium
TCTGTGATAAAAGTTCCAGGAATTCTGATGCCATGAGTGCGCTCCTTTCGAATCAAATGCACTCCTATAGATTCAGATAAATCCCCGACCGTGAATCCCTTATCGCAGAGTTATGCAGCAGTCAGCGTTGAACAGCCCTGCCCAACCCGCCGAGAGGCGCGTTATCGCCGTCATCGCAAGTACGCACCGGTCGCCGGTTACATTGGCCGGTTCAAGTCCATGGCAAGCGCATTGCAATCCACTGGCACACGATTACGCAAACCACGCAGACGCATCGCGGCTGCCAATGTCACGCTACCGGTTCGCAACACTTATCTAGCTGAACGTCGCATCTGGCTGGCGCGGATGGCAGAACCTCGCCCAACTACTGTTGCCTCAATTACTATGGCTCCGGTCACAGTGGCAATGACCGCTCCAGCCAAAATTCGTTTGCCGGCTCGCTTGATACGCGTCGGACTTGCTCCTGTTCGTAGCAAGCGACGGCCGCGTCGGGGGCAACGAGTTGCTGCTCTTTCGGCCCGCCCGAAGCGGTCCGACATCAAAGCCGCCAAGAGATCCAAACGGTTCCGCAATCGCGCAGCCAAACTGAAATCAGCGCCTAAGCGGAAGAAAATAGCTTCAGTTTCGAGCGTCAAAAAGGTCAAGACAGCGAAACCAGTCAGCACCGTCAAACCGGCAGTGCAAAACAAAATTGCAAGCGTTAAGTCAGGAACCACCAAATCGAAAACAGGGCAGTCAACCACTGCCAGCACGACGATCAAACCAAAGCCAAACATGGCTTGGCGTCGAGGCATATTCGGTAATAATC
Organism: uncultured Hyphomicrobiaceae bacterium; assembly: GCA_905480435.1. Classification (GTDB taxonomy): domain Bacteria; phylum Pseudomonadota; class Alphaproteobacteria; order Rhizobiales; family Hyphomicrobiaceae; genus CAJQQK01. The sequence goes on from CAJQQK010000160.1 coordinate 809, forward strand.
CAAACGATGCCTGAGCCCCAGAGCCGCACTAAGACGACTGCGCCGGCCAATAGCGCTGCCGCAGTTTACCTTTGTAGAGTTTGCCGTTTTCCTGACGCGGCAACTCATCCACAAAATCTATCGAGCGTGGACATTTGACCGCGCTCAAGTCCGATCGGCAATAAGCGATCAATGCAGCAGCGAGTTCGTCAGTTGCCGCAACAGTACCAACAAGTTGTATGACGGCCTTCACTTCCTCACCAAATTCTTCATTGGGCACACCGATCACCGCCACATCGAAGACATCAGGGTGGCTTGCGAGTAAGTTCTCAGCTTCTTGCGGGTAGATATTGACGCCGCCTGAGATGATCACGAACGCGCGCCGGTCGGTCAGATAAAGATAGCCCTCATCATCGACATACCCAACGTCGCCAAGCGTGCTCCAGCCCTGGGCATTGCGCGACGCCGCCGTCTTCACCGGATCGTTGTGATATTCAAACACGGGGCCATCTGAGAAGTAAACCGCCCCCTCTATACCAACCGGCAGCTCTATCCCGTCGTCGTCACAGATCCGCGCTTGTCCAATAATTGCGCGCCCAACGGAGCCCGGATGTGCCAACCATTCGCGCGTGTTGATCGCGGTAATGCCGTTACCTTCAGAGCCGCCGTAGTACTCGTTGATAATTGGTCCCCACCAATCAATCATCTGTCGTTTGACCGGCACCGGACACGGACTTGCCGCATGGATTGCATGCTTTTGACTTGAAAGATCGTATCTGACACGCGTCGCCTCCGGCAGTCGCAGCAAACGCACAAAGTGCGTCGGTACCCATTGCGAATGCGTCACACGATATTTTTCAATCAACTCGAGCGCATGCTCGGCATCGAATTTTTCCATAACGATGGTACAGCCGCCAGCCCGCAAGGTTCGCAAATTGTAACCCAGAGGCGCCGCATGATAGAGGGGCGCTGGCGACAGATAGACGGTCTCTTTATCAAGGCCATAGATCTCCATCGCACGCCTGTGTCCGATCGGCGGCACACCGAATGGCAGATCCGGAAGCGGTTTACGAACCCCTTTTGGTCGCCCTGTCGTGCCCGACGAATAGAGCATCTCAACACCCTCAAACTGATCAGCGATCGACAATATCGGTTGCAAATCCAACGCTGCTTTGAGGTCCTGAAAATCCGTCGACGCGCCGTTCAACATGAATCGAGCATTCGATGATACGTGCTTTGCACCAATCTTGGAGGCAACATCAAACTTGGCACGCGATGTCATCAATGCTGAAACACCGCTATCGTCTAAGATGTAATCAATTTCCGCCGGTGTCAGGTGTGTCGGAATGACTGTCAACCGAAGCCCAGCGCGAAGCCCACCCCACGCCAGAGCCGTGTAGAAAAGGTTGTTCTCCATATATATGGCAAGCCCGTCGCCACGTTTCAGGTTGCATGCACGCAACAAGTGGGCGCACTGGTTCGACAGAGCCTCAAAACCTGCAAACGTCAGCGTACTATGCGACCTGCCGTCAGCTGGCACCATAACAACGGCCGCTCGCTCAGGCGTCCGTTCTGCGTAAAGTCCTGGGTGCTTTGCTGAACTGTCGTTATCGACCATGGCCAATGGGTCTCCATCGTTTAGATGAAGACCACTATGTCCGTCACGGGCATAACCGTAAATCGACAGGTTGATGAGCGTCGCTAATTGACCAATTCACTCTCATGGCGCGTCACGTCATTGGCTTCCGAGAGCTCAGGAAACAAGTCGAAATGTAGTTCGATTGTATTCAAAAACGTCACCACCAGATCAACAAGTGGGCCGATTTCTATGCTTCCCGCAATCCGGAAGTCATCAGAGGCCGACATTGTCGCCTCTGCCGGAAGGTTGCCGGCTTCTTCATCGATCAATCCGCGCGAACGCAGATAACCAACCGGGTCCGCGCCTGTCGTAAAATCATTTGCGGTCTTATCGAGCATACCTCGTACCGCTTCATCCAGGGCTGCCGTACCACCAACGAACAACCCGCCCAGCATTGCAAACCGTTTGTCGCGTCGAACGAGCGTGCGCGTCAATTCCCTCGCGCGCGCCACCCGAACAATGGCTGACATTTCATGACGCTTGAGTTCGTTCACAAACTCGATGAGCGCCAATTGTGGCCGCGCACTCGCGCTCTGCGCGTTCACCGATGCGATTTCGGGTTGGCACGCTTGAAGGTCCTCGATCGCCGCAAGCGTCATATCGAGATGTTCGGCAAGAAGAAAAACAGGATGGTCGGATGGTGCTGGTTGACCAGTCATCTCGTACTCCAAATTTGGGTGAGCAACGGATAACGCAACAACGCTACAACTTACTGATACATATGATGCAACGTGCATCAACAAGGTTGAATAGAGTCTGATTCGGATCGAGCAGCCAACTCGACAATTTGCAACGGCTAACAATCCAGCGCGATCATCCCCAGGAAAGATCGGGTCATCGTCTCGAACCAACCGCTAGTCGGTCTGACGTTCCTGCGCGAAACCAATATCGCGCAGGAACGTCAGTACGGCCTAGCTACAGCCGCTCGTGCCGCCGCAGGTGTCGCACTTCATGCAAGTCCCGTTACGCAGCAGCGTAAAGTTCCCACACTCGCCACACGCTTCACCCTCGTAGCCCTTCATTCGGGCTTCCTGGACTGGGCTCAACCCTGGCGCCTGCTTCAGCGCCAAATTGCCGTCCATCATTGGCATATCAGACATCGACGTTGGTTCAAGCTCGCCGCCTGCAAGGCTTGTTGGCTCTGTCGTTGAAAAAGCAGAAGCAACATTAGCTTGCATCGACCCAACCGCATCACTCGATGCCGGCACTGTGCCGCCAATGCGGGCTACAAGCGAACCACGCGTGAAACCATGAGACACGATCTGAGGTGTCACTGCCGGCATCTGGTCTTCCGACAGCCCCATCGACGTCGATGCGGTTTCACCCGGATCAACATGCGCAAGATCATTTCGGCCCAAATACGACACCGCCAACTCGCGGAAGATGTAATCCAAAACACTAGTTGCGTTCTTGATTGTATCGTTGCCCTGCACCAGGCCAGCTGGCTCGAACCGCGTGAAGGTGAATGCATCAACATATTCTTCGAGCGGCACGCCATACTGCAGGCCGAGAGAAATCGCGATGGCGAAGTTATTCATCAATGAACGGAACGCTGCGCCTTCTTTGTGCATATCGATAAAGATTTCACCGATGCGGCCGTCTTGATATTCACCCGATGTGAGGTAGACCTTGTGGCCACCGACCACAGCTTTCTGAGTGTAGCCCTTACGTCGGCCCGGCATTTTTTCACGGCTACGCACGATCAGCTTTTCAACGATCCGTTCAGCTGTAACCGCCGCACGTGCCACTGCCGGTTGGCTCGCGGCAATCTCATCGATCATATCCTCGGCATCGTCATCAACATCATCTGTCAGCAGTTGCGAATTCAGCGGCTGCGACAATTTTGAGCCATCACGATAAAGCGCATTAGCTTTCAGCGCCTTGCTCCAAGAGCGCATGTAGGCGTCCTTGCAGTCATCAACACTGGCCGTGTTCGGCATATTGATTGTCTTTGAGATTGCCCCTGAGATGAACGGCTGGCTGGCTGCCATCATGTCGATATGACTGTTGACTGACAGATAACGCTTCCCCGTCCGCCCACAAGGGTTCGCACAATCGAACACTGCTAAATGCTCATCCTTGATATGCGGTGCACCTTCCAGTGTCATCGCACCACAGACATGCACATTCGCAGCATCAATATCGGCCTTCGAAAAGCCCATGAATGACAGCAGGTCCATATCAGCATTATCAAGCTGATCTACTGGCACTTTCAACACATCCGTCAGGAACGCATCGCCGAGGCTCCATCGGTTGAAGACAAATTTGATGTCAAACGCTGTCGCCAGTGTCCCTTCGAGGGTTTCCAGCATTTCATCACTGAAACCCTTGGACTTAAGCGTCGTATGATTGATGCCAGGCGCCTGCCGCAGCGAACCATGCCCCACCGCATGAGCTTCCATCTCCGCAATCTCAGCTTCCGAATATCCGAGACGGCGCAGTGCTGACGGCACAACCCGATTGATGATTTTGAAGTAACCACCGCCCGCAAGCTTCTTGAACTTAACGAGCGCGAAGTCAGGCTCAACGCCTGTCGTATCGCAATCCATAACGAGCCCAATCGTGCCCGTTGGTGCAATCACTGTCGCTTGTGCATTGCGGTAGCCGTATTGCTGACCAAGCTCTATCGCCCTGTCCCAAACACGTGTCGAAGCTGAAACCAAACGCTTGTCGACACAATTCGCATGGTCGAGCGGTACTGGCAGCGTCGACAATGCTTCGTAACCGGACGCTTCGCCGTAAGCCGCACGACGATGATTGCGAATCACGCGCAACATATCTCCTGAGTTTTCAGGATAACCCGGAAATGCACCAAGCTCCTTCGCCATCTCAGCCGATGTCGCATACGCCGTGCCGGTCATGATCGCGCTGATTGAACCGCAAATCGCCCGGCCCTCATCAGAATCGTATGACAGACCGCTGGCCATCAACAAGCCGCCAATATTAGCGAAACCAAGACCGAGTGTCCGGTAACGGTAGGAAAGCTCAGCAATCTGTTTGCTTGGGAACTGCGCCATCAACACAGAAATCTCAAGTACGACCGTCCAAAGCCGGCAGGCATGTTCGAACTTTTCGATTTCGAACGTACCGTCTTCCCGTTGGAACTGCATGAGATTCAGTGAAGCAAGATTACATGCCGTGTCGTCGAGGAACATGTATTCCGAGCATGGGTTTGACGCTCGAATTGGTCCACTCGTTGCACACGTGTGCCAGTCATTGATAGTTGTATGAAACTGGATACCTGGATCAGCCGATGCCCATGCTGCGTGCCCAACTTGATCCCAAAGATCTTTAGCGCTGATCTCTTTGACTGTGTCACCCGTTGTCCGCGACGTCAGTTTCCATGGTCCGTCCTCCTCGACAGCACCGAGGAAGTCATCTGTCACGCGAACTGAGTTGTTGGAGTTCTGGCCAGCCACTGTCAGGTAAGCTTCAGAGTCCCAGTCCGTATCGTAGGTAGAAAACTCAATGTCTTTGAATCCTTGGCGCGCGAACTGAATGATGCGCTGCACGTAGTTGTCCGAAACATGATCGCGGCGTGCGGCTTTGATCGCCTTACGCAGCGCTGGATTTTTCTTAGGGTCGAAGCAGGCATCGCCGTCCGCTTCACAATTCACGCAAGCACTCATGACAGCTTTCAGGCGCTTCTGGCAGATGATCGAACCGGTGACGAGAGCCGCAACTTTCTGCTCTTCTTTCACTTTCCAGTCGATGTATTCCTCAATATCTGGGTGATCAACATCAACGACAACCATCTTGGCCGCCCGTCGTGTCGTACCGCCAGACTTAATGGCCCCAGCCGCGCGGTCACCAATTTTCAAGAAGCTCATCAGGCCAGACGACTTACCGCCACCCGACAGTCGCTCGTTAGAGCCGCGCAGTTTTGAGAAGTTGGTGCCCGTTCCCGATCCGTACTTGAACAGACGCGCTTCACGGACCCATAGATCCATGATGCCTTCTTCACCAACGAGATCGTCTTCAACCGATTGGATGAAACATGCGTGTGGCTGTGGATGCTCATACGCTGACGTAGATGCTGTCAGTTTTCCGGATTCGTGATCAACATAGAAGTGGCCCTGGCCTGGTCCATCAATGCCATACGCCCAATGCAGGCCGGTGTTGAACCACTGTGGTGAGTTCGGCGCACCATACTGGCTGGCCAGCATGTAACGATGCTCGTTATAAAATGCCCGCGCATCTTCTTCAGTCGTGAAATATCCGCCCTTCCAGCCCCAATACGTCCAGGTGCCGGCGAGGCGATCAAATACTTGGCGCGAATCTGATTCGCCCGTTCGTCGCTCGGCCACCGTCAGCTCCGCCAACGCCCCCTCATCGGCAACTGAGCGCCATAACCATGCAGGCACAGTGTTTTCTTCAACGCGTTTCAGTTTTGCCGGAACACCAGCTTTGCGAAAGTATTTCTGCGCCAGAATGTCGGCTGCAACTTGGCTCCAATGCTCAGGCACCATGAAACCTTCAAGTTGGAAAACAATCGAACCACCGGGGTTCTTGATCTCACTCGTTGTCTTACGGAACGGGATCTTGTCGTAGGGAGATTTTCCAGCTTCGGTAAAGCGCCGTGTAATTTGCATTTGTCGCTGCCTGTGTGTTCGTGCCTATCCTGGCACTTCGATTCTTGGCGTCGCTTGCGCACAGAAGCCCGTCGCCCAAGCGACGATTGCACCATGTGCAAACACTAAAATTTGGATTTGATCGAAAAAACACCCGATCGACACACGCTTTAGCCTCGAGACGAAGGAACAATTGTCCAACTAGGACAGACCCGAAACTGGAACAGTTGGCGTCCAACAAGTAGACGCCGAATTTCAACAGACGGTCAGCCGGCACATGCTTATCTTGGCAATCCCGCTGTCCTGCATAGCCACTGGGATCGCTGATTCTCAGGCGTTTGCAAAAAGGTTTAAGCTTTCCGCCGAACGTTTATATGTTGTAGGTCGCGCTCATCAGCGACACTAAATGTTGCGTTTGAGCATGAGCAACAGGTGAACAACCAGTGGAAATAGCCGGCACCAAACCTTGTTCGATCCAGGCTAAATCGTGCTTTTTCGCGAACCCACATTTTTGTGCATCAATTCTGCGCAACAACGATTGCAGCCACTCCCTCATGTGGCTCAATTACCTCGCCTTCCGAGGTATGGACATCAACCCGGCATCGGGTTAATCCGGAACGGCAGAACGACCGTTGGGAAGAGTGCCATGAGCATACTGAGTGAAATCTTTTCGTGGTGGGGTGGTAACACCTGGGGCACCCGCATCACATTGATGTGCCAAGGACGATTCGTCGGCGAAGATGATGACGGCAATAAGTATTATGAACAGCGGTCTGGTGTCGGATCGATGGGCATGCCCAGGCGTTGGGTTACATACAAGCACCAAGCCGACCCCACACGAGTACCACCTGAGTGGCACGGATGGCTGCATCACACCGTAAATACGCCCCCTACCGAGGAAGATTACAGGCCAAAGCCGTGGCAACAAGAGCATCGTGCCAACATGACCGGCACAGCTGCAGCCTATCGACCAAGCGGCTCCATCTTGACGTCTGATGAGCGACCTCACGCCACTGGAGACTATCAGGCCTGGAAACCGGACTAGCTCCGCGCTGATCTGTCAGTCGCGAATCTGATAGTAGATAGTCAAGAGCTATGACCGAAATTGGGTGACAGAATCTGAGAGAGGTGACGTATCGTGGCGGTTATCGAGACCAGCCATAAACTCCAGAGGAGCGATACGCCTATGTCGAACCCTACAGTCAT
>CAJQQK010000161.1 GCA_905480435.1 uncultured Hyphomicrobiaceae bacterium
ATGGAGCCCCTTGCTTGTGTGAAGCGATAATCCGTTTGCGCAAATCCAATGAATAAGGTCCAGGCATGATCCACCTCCTAACACGATGAATCACAGTTCGCTGGATGTGGGAATCCCTTCCGATTCCACTTAAAGGCTCGATGCTCTAGTTTAAATGCGCTCATCCGGCGATGACCAGATCATGAGCGACAGGATAATCATCGAAGCAAACCAGACGGTTAGGATCATCTGAAAGCCCCAGATGGTCATCGAGATCCAAAGTGCCAAAGGCGTCACCAGGCAAATAAAGCCGCACAGTGAGATGATGCGATAGCGCATGTCGCGCGGAATTCGCGCCAAAAGGCGCTGTAGCGCGCCCATAATACCTTGCACAAACAGCATGGCGGTCACTGTGCCGGGACGGAACTGCCCCGTCAACAACGCTCTGTGGAATACATGAAGTTCCGGTCAATCACGCCCCAAAGCATGCCGTATCCAATAGGATTCAGTATGCAGGGAGCGCATGCAACCCGGCGCGAGCGCCGCCCCGGCGGAGGCCCCCAGCAACGACCATGGGCGTCGCGAGGGAATAGCCGTGAGCCCAAAGGGACTAAAGCGGGGAGCATTTTATGCGACATGCTTTAGTCGAAGGCGATTTCCACACGCCCGAGTGAGCCAAAGTCCGCCACGACTTGATCGCCCGGCGCAACACCATCAAGGCCGGTGCACGTGCCTGTCGAAACAATTTCACCAGCCATCAGCCCACGTCCGCGCTTCGATTGCTGATTGGCCAGCCACACCATCACGTTGATCGGATCGCCCAACGCGCGTTCGCCCGTTCCGGCTCCCTTTGCGTTGCCGTTGACATGCATCGCAACCGGATGCGCCTTGAGGTCGATTTCGCGCCAATTCTCCTGCCAGGCGCCAACAACCAGGGCGATGTTCGCGCCGCAATCGGCGGTCACCAGGTAGCGGCCTTTGCCAGCAAGCCCGCCTTTGAGCCGCGTACCAACAACCTCGATCGCGCCTGCCGCCGCATTGATCGCATCGCAAACCTCAAGAACGTCATAGGCCACCTCGCGTGCTGGCAAATCATGTCCCAATCGGAACGCGAACTCACCTTCGAGTGCCGGCATGTGCTCGGGCGCCAAAATAATTCTGGCTGGCGCATCAAAGTAGTAGGGCGCCAGCACAGGGCATGATCCAGGCTCCGATGTGCCGAGTATCTTCTGTGCCTCAGCGCTCGTCGAGCCGACTTTGAAGCCGCGCGCAGGCAGTCCCGAAAGCCGCACGATCTCATCTTGCACGGCATAGGATTCAACATCATTTGCCGGCTCTCTGACATCGGCTGGATCAACCACGCCACCATCCCGTCGCGCTTCCCAAAGCTTCAGCGCCAGTGCCTGCATGTCGTCCATTGCATTTTCTCCCCATTGGATCTTCCCGCTGGATTTTGATTGTCTGCGGTCGGCATCTTATCGTTCTCGCCAGCCGCTCAAACCTTATCCAATCGTTGAACTTAACCCAAACCCACTTTCCAAAGGCTTCGAAACGTATAGACTGCCTCATACAAACACGACCAAAACGATATTCAGGGAGAGAAAGTGATGCTGAAGGCGCTGGTAATTGACCCCGGAAAGTGCACCGGGTGCAAGCAATGCGAAATGGCTTGCTCATACGAAAACGAAGGCGTTTTCAATCCCTCAAAATCTCGTATCCGCGTGTTTGATTTCCACGAGGATGCCCGATTCGTGCCCTACACTTGCACCCAGTGCGATGAAGCCTGGTGCCAACAGGCGTGCCCGGTCAATGCCATCACGACCGACGAAATGGGCGTCAAAGTTGTCAGCGATAGCCTCTGCGTCGGCTGCAAAGTCTGTACGATCGCCTGCCCATTCGGCACGATCAATTACAACGCGTCGACCGGCAAAGTCATCAAATGTGATCTCTGCCAGGGCAGCCCTGCCTGCGCCGATGCCTGCCCAACAGCTGCCATCACCTATCAGGATATTGAGCAAACCGGCTTTGACAAAATGAAGTTGTGGGCTGGTAAAACCGGCGCCGCCGTCGAAATCGACGGACCCAACACACCTGTATAGCCGATCGCAAATTTGCCGGCGCGTTCGCGCGGCACAACGAACATTATATCGAAGGGAGCAATCTCATGGGCTGGACCGGAAAAGTTCTCAGGGTCGACCTCACCAACGGCACTTCTACATCCGAACCCCTCAACATGGAATGGGCTGACAAATATCTCGGCCAACGTGGCCTCGCCTCAAAATATCTGTCAGAGGAAATGGATCCGAAGGCTGACGCACTCGGGCCGGACAACAAAATCATCTTTGCAACCGGACCGCTGACCGGCACCTGCGCATCAACCGGCGGGCGCTACTCAGTGATCACCAAGGGCCCGCTGACCGGCGCCATTGCGTGTTCGAATTCCGGCGGGTACTGGGGCGCTGAGCTCAAGTTCGCCGGTTGGGATATGGTCATCATTGAGGGTCAGTCACCAAAGCCGGTTTATCTCACGATCTTCGATGACGACGTCCAAATTCGTGACGCGTCTGAGGTCTGGGGCAAGTCCGTCTGGGAAGCCGATGCCTGGGTGAAGTCGACCCATCAGGACCCAATGATGCACGTCGCAGCGATCGGAGTTGCGGGTGAGAACAAAGTCCTTTATTCGGCCATCGTCAATGACTTGCATCGCGCAGCTGGCCGATCGGGCGTTGGCGCCGTGCTTGGTTCGAAGAACCTCAAGGCTGTCGGCGTGCGCGGCACCGGTGGTGTTTCCGTAAAAGATTTCAAAGCCTTCATGAAGGCGACCAACGACGGCAAGAAAGTCCTCAAAGACAACGCTGTCACCGGCGTCGGCCTGCCGACCTTCGGCACTCAGGTGCTCATGAACGTCATCAACGAATCCGGCGCGCTGCCAACCCGCAACGGTCGTGATGTGCAGTTCGAAGGCGCCAAGGACATTTCGGCCGAAGCTATGGCCGAGCCACGCAAGTCCGACGGCAAACCGAACCTGCTCACTAACCAGGCCTGCTTCAGCTGCACAATCGCATGCGGTCGCATCTCCAAGATCGACGAGAAGCACTACACCGTTCAAAACAAGCCACAGTACTGGCAGGCATCCGGCGGGCTTGAGTATGAAGCTGCCTGGGCACTCGGTGCAGCGACCGGCGTCAGTGATCTTGAGGCACTCACCTACACTAACTTCATCTGTAACGAGCAGGGCATTGATCCAATCTCGTTTGGCGCAACGGTCGGTGCCGCGATGGAGCTTTATGAGCTTGGCTTGATCGACAAGGAAAAAACCGGCGGCCTTGAGCTTGTATTCGGCTCCACCGAAGCACTCACCACCGCCGTTGAGCTAACCGGCAAAGCTGAAGGCTTCGGCAAGGAACTTGGTCTCGGTTCAGCCCGCCTCACCGCCAAGTATGGCCGCCCGGAACTTGCCATGACGGTCAAAGGCCAAGAATTCCCGGCTTACGATCCGCGTGGCGTCCAGGGCATGGGCCTCACCTACGCGACGTCGAACCGCGGTGCATGTCACCTGCGCTCCTACACGGTGTCGTCCGAAATCATGGGCGTCCCGGAAAAGACCGACCCATTGGTCACCGAAGGCAAGGCAGCGCTCGTCAAAGCGTTCCAGGACGCAACATCTGCTGTCGACTCGTCAGGGCTTTGCGTATTCACAACGTTCGCCTGGACGCTTGACGACATCGCACCGCAAGTTGACGCTGCGATCCCGGGTGACTGGACCACAGAAAAGCTCCTCGAAGTCGGGGAGCGCATCTGGAACATGGAGCGCATGTTCAACAACCGGGCTGGCTTTACGGCCGCCGACGACAAGCTGCCCGAGCGCATGATGAAGGACGCGGCCAAGACTGGACCTGCCAAGGGCCTCGTCAGCGGTCTCGATAAGATGCTGCCTGAATACTACGAGCTGCGCGGTTGGACACCCGAGGGCGTACCAACCAACGACACCATCGACCGTCTGGCGATGTAACACGTCGTCTTGTTGCTTGCTCTTCGGAGCAAAGCGCACTTACTGACTGGACGGCGCCTTAAATGCGGCACCGTCCAGCAATCTGGCTCCGTGTGTCAACCGCGCGAGGCGAAACATGGGCGCCGTTCCGTGACAGGCCAGCCTGCGTTCGACAGGCCGCCGCGGACCGTGAGCGACAGGGAGTATCACTCATGCATCACGTTATCCTTGGTGCCGGGCCGGCTGGCGTAACAGCCGCTGAAACCATCCGCAAACAAGACCCCACAGCTGAGATCACCTTGGTCGGTGGCGAGGGCGAACCGCCCTATTCGCGCATGGCCATCCCTTATCTTCTCGAAGGCAAAATCGGCGAGGACGGCACCTACCTGCGCCAGACCAAAGATCACTATCAAACACATGCCATTAAGGTCGCCCAGGGCCCGGTCACAGCTGTCGACACGGCCGCAAAGTCGGTCGCGCTGAAAGACGGCAACTCCATTGCGTACGACAAACTACTGATCGCGACCGGTGCCAGTCCCGTCAGGCCACCAATCGATGGGCTCGATCAGCCGGGCGTCCACACCTGCTGGACCCTCGAAGATGCCCGCCACATCACTAAGCTCGCAAAAAAAGGCGCGCCGGTTGTGCTCGTCGGCGCCGGCTTCATCGGCAGCATCATCCTCGAATCTCTCGCGAAGGCAGGCGTCAAACTGACGGTCATCGAAATGGGCGACCGGATGGTGCCGCGGATGCTGGACGAAACAGCCGGTAACATGTTGCGGCGCTGGTGCGAGAAGGAAGGCGTTCGCGTCATCACCAGCACCACGGTCGAGGCCATCAAAGGCATCGGCGCCCCCACCACAACGCAGACAGAAGCCCAAACCCAACAGCAGGCCCAAACCGCATCACCTGATAGCGATGAGCAGCAACCCGGCCTCATAAAACGCCTGTTCGGCATATCATCCGCAGAGCCTTCTCCATCCTCCTATCCGGCCAGCGCTGCAATGCCGGCTCCGCCAACCACCAATGACAACACTCCGATTCCCCCTGGCAGCTCTGGTCTGAGCGTCGTGCTCGGCAATGGCGAAGCCATTGCAGCCGAACTCGTCGTGGTTGCCACCGGCGTGCGCTCTAACACAGGCTTCCTGGAAGGCAGCGGCATCAAAACAGGCGCCGGCATAACGGTCGATGATCATCTCGCAACCAGCGCGCGCGATGTGTATGCAGCCGGCGATGTTGCCGAAGGCATGGATCTCTCAACCGGTACTCACGACATGCTGGCCATTCAGCCCGTCGCGGTTGAGCATGGTTATCTGGCTGCGATGAACATGACCGGGACGCCGACCAAACACCGCGGCTCGCTTAATATGAATGTGCTCGACACGCTCGGCCTCATCTCATCGTCGTTTGGCCAATGGCAAGGCGTTCCAGGCGGGCAGTCCGTCACTAAAACGGAGGACGATAGCTATCGCTATATGCGCCTTGAGTTCGACGGTGACAAACTGATCGGCGCGCAATGCGTTGGCGTCACCGAGCACATCGGCATGCTGCGCGGCCTCATCCAGACCGGCCTGCCGCTCGGCCCCTGGAAAGACCGTCTGATCGAGTCGCCGGAGCGCCTTCCCGAAGCCTACATCGCCACCGCCCATGGTACACCGGGCCACGGTCCATCCGGTCTCAAGATCGCGTTGCCGGTATAGCGCCCAAGATACAAAGAGCCATGAACGCAATTCCATCGGCATCTACCTTTTGCGAGCTGTCCACCAAGTGTTCTCACCGAGAGAGCCATACACTCGTTGCGGTCGAGTAATCCTGTCAGCGCAAAACAATGAATCCTATTATCCCAGCGGCATCCACCTCTTGCGAGCTGTCCCAGCGAGCCGCGCCATTGGCGCGCCCTCGCGGAGGGCCAGCCCAGCTCTGCTGGGCGAACAGGCCCGTGAGCGCAAAAAAACAGAGCGCAAATCAATGAAAATCACCATGAAGCTCTACGCCTCGCTCGGTCAGCATCTGCCGCCGAATGCAAACCGCAATGAAGTGGTTATCGATGTCGCCGACGGCATCTCAATTCTTGAGATACTTGATAACCACAACGTGCCCCGCGAGTCGTGCCATCTCGTGCTTCTCAACGGTGTTTTTCAAGCCCCTTTTGAGCGCTCCGAGTCCCGCCTGACCGAGGGCGATCATCTTGCTGTCTGGCCACCAGTGGCGGGTGGTTGATCGCAATGGCTGAGCCAAAATCCGTTCCCGGCACGATCGAAAAGATCATGTCAATCAAACTCTCTGAGTTCGAAGCCGGCCTCGCCCGTCTTGACGCGGCTGCACCCGAAACCAACGTAGACGGCACATACAAGATTCCGAATGCACCCGGCGTGTCCATCATTTTCGAGAAACTCGAACCAGCTGTTCTTGGCGGCCTGATGCGCCTGCCGCGCGCCAAAGTAACCCTCAACCTCGAAGCACTCGACGCACCAGCTCGCACAAAGTTCCTCGGCTTCTTCGACCAAACATTCCAGCGCGGTGGCGGCTAGGATGTACGTGACTTAACCGGACGCGGGCAAAGGGAGCGCATGCGACTCGGAGCCCGGTGTGCAAAGCACACAAAACCAACGGCCGCAGCCCTGCCCCTTGGCAGGGCGAACAGCGCCGTGAGCGATATCATGGCAACCCGCGTGCCTTCCGTTGTGCGCCGATAATCTGCACAATCTCCCGCATATTCCCAAGCGGCCATTCGCGCACCACTTCCGCGCCAGAACTTTCCCGAATGCGCAACCTCAGTAACTTCGCGCCGGACCACCGCACCAGCATGACGTGCGCGCTGGTCCCGGCAAACACGCATTTCGCGCTCTTGCATTCGCCAACTGGTATCAGCTTTTCCGCACCATCTGCGGCAACGGTCGACATCTTCACATCAGCCGCAAACGACAGGTCCGGCTCAACGTCAAATGTGATTACCGGCTCAGCGCTGCCGTCCTCCGTCTTGCGATATAGAAAATCCACCATTGCAGCGCGAAAGTTCGGCGCAAAACTATAGGGATCGACGTACTGCACATAGCAACGTGCGTCGGTCCCATCCGGCGCCGTATCGCACGCAACATCCCACCATCCATCGAACGACTTCTTGAAGGTGATCAGTCGCCCTGCGAGCTTTTCTGCTTGCACAGTTTGCGCCTGGGCAAAAACCAGTGCGAACATTGCTGAAATCAGCGCAAATCGGATCATATCGGTCCCTTATCGTGCGGACTTGCGAAAAACTTCAAGAACGTCACGGCAGCCCACCTGACCAAACTCAACCGAGCGCTGCCCAGCTTCAAATCAATTGCCCGTGACGTGGCAACCACATCGCCTCGCTGATCAATCGCGCCTCGCCTTGAAAATTGCCCGTCCGCCGAACACAATCCAGTAATTCGCGACCCACCTGGAGGCAGTCCCGTCATGAAATTCGGCATCTTCTACGAATTGCAACTGCCACGCCCGTGGACCGCGCAGTCCGAATATCAGCTTCACCAGGATGCGCTTGATCAGCTTGAGCTCGCCGATGGCCTTGGCTTTGACTACGCCTGGGAAGTTGAACATCATTTCCTCGAGGAATACTCCCACTCATCTGCGCCGGAAGTTTTCCTCGGCGCCGCCAGTCAGCGCACCAAGAATATCCGCCTCGCGCATGGCATCATCCAGCTCACGACGAACCATCCCGCCCGCGTCGCCGAGCGGGTATCCACGCTCGATCTGCTGAGTAACGGCCGTGTCGAATTCGGCATGGGCGAGGGCAACACTTGGACGGAACTTGAGCCATTTGACGTCAGCTTCGAAGAAAAACGCGAACGCTGGGAGGATGCCGTCCGCTGCATCACGCCGATGTTCGGCGATGCACCAACTGAGTACGACGGCACACACTTCAAGTTTCCCTGGCGCAACGTTTTGCCAAAGCCGCTCCAGAAACCGCATCCACCGATGTGGGTTGCCTGCTCGCAGTTGCCAACGATCGAGATGGCCGGCCAGCGCGGCATTGGCGCACTCGGTTTCCAGTTCCTGTCAGCTGATGCGGCGCATGCCTGGGTGCACGCCTATTACAATTCGATCACCAAGCGCCTCGATAAACTTGCCGACTATGCGATCAATCCCAACATTGCGCTGGTCAGTTACTTCATGTGCGCCAAGACCGACGAAGAAGCCCGAGCCCGTGCTGATGGCTTGACGTTCTTCCAATACGCTCTCCGGAAATACGCGCACGGTGCCGAGCGCATCGCGCCCCGGGCAGGTGCAACCAATATCTGGGACGAATACAACGCCTGGAAAGCGGACAACAAGGAAGCGGTCGATCGCGCCCTGATGGGCGGCCTCGTTGGCTCACCGGAGACGATCCGCAAGAAGCTCCGAAAATTCGCAACCAGCAACGTTGATCAGATCATCCTTCTCAATCAGGCCGGTAACAACACGCACGAACACATCTGCGAAAGCCTGGAGTTGTTCGCGAACGAAGTGATGCCTGAGTTCCACGAGATGGAGCCCGCGCATCAAGAGTGGAAGCGCCAGGTCATGTCCGGCGAGATCGTGCTCGACGAAATCGACACGGCACCGTTCAAAGAACGCTTCGGCCCCAACCTCGCAGCCGTCGCCCCCAAATCAGCCCCAATGCCCGCGAAGTAACTAAGTGGTCCGAGCAAGTGAATGCACTCGATGCCTCCCGCGTTTCTTGCGTCCCCGGAAAATGCGCTAGCATTTATCCGGGGCCTTTGCACCCATCTAGCCGTAAGTTCTCGGTTTAACCGTCTATGTGCAAAGGTCCGGGATCTTCGCTGCACTCCGTCCGGGAACGCATATCGAGACGTGTGAGGCCGCTGTAGAGTTTGCGGGAGTGTCATCTGAGTTGACGGCTGCTTTCTGCTCCAGCCTTGGTCAATCGTCGCTCGCTCCAGCCAGCATCAACAGCGCCAGAGCCGGACTTGCTTCGGCATTCAATCGCTTGATTTCATCGCCCATCCATTCATAGGCGCCAGCTTTCAATTCGCCGTGCCGATTCCAGTCAAGCAATCCAATGCCTTCAGGCATAGGCGGCACCAGCAGGATATCGTCGTCCTCCAGATGCGGATCAAACCGCTCACTTTGCGCCATCAATGCACGTGCCAAAACCGTGCCGATCAACGGTGCATCATTGAGCCGCTTACGGTCCTTGGCCGTCGCCAGTCGACGCAGCAATTGCCCGCGCGAGGGCAGATCATCGTAGTTGACGGCAAACGGCTCGTGGGCTGGCACATGAAATGTCACCACGACATTCGGCCCACTCTTGAGGTCACGCATCACCCTGATCGGTACGTTGTCGACCAGCCCACCATCGACCAGCATGTCGCCGTTTTTGGTAAAGAACGGCGGCAGCAGCGCTGGCACTGATCCACTTGCGCGCACCGCCTCCCAAAGCTCGCCGTCTCGGTGGCAATGCAGGCCACCGCTCGATAAATTAGTCGACACAGCAAAGAACGGAATCCATAGATCTTCGACCCGGTAGGTGCCATAACAGTTGCGCAAATGCTGGTCGAAATGCGTCTGATCGAGCAATGAATAAACCGGCAACGTATAGCGCCGCATCGCACCACCGCTAACGAACATCGCCTGCGTCTGCTGCTCAATCTGTTCAGGCGTTTCACCCATCGCGAATGCAGCTGTCATCGCAGCCCCGCCCGAGGTGCCACCCATCATATCGAACACGACGCCAGCCTCGGTCAGCGCTTGATACAGCCCGACATGCGCCGCACACAGCGCCCCGCCACCGCAGGCGACAAGCCCGGTCGCCGAGCCATTAATGAATCGCACAAGGCGCGCATAGCAGCGATCATCGTCAAGGCAGATGTGGTGGTGCATGTGAACAGCGCGCTGCTCCAACCACCAACGCGTGCCAGCGATCGGCTCTTTGTCCGGGTGCAACAGCACGAGCCGCTGGGCGCCTAAACCATGCAGCGTGTGCACAAAGCGCTCGACGTCATTCAGCTCAATCGGCGCATCTGAAGCGCGATCGTGAATTGCGACGCTCAACACCAGATCCGCCTGGCGCACGGCCGTTTTTGTCCATTCCGTTAGCGCGTTGTCGGCCACATAAACAATGTAGTCGTGGTCCGCCTCAAGCGCATTCAGCGTGCCGGTCACATCGCCTGCGGTCGTCGCTGAGATGGCACGGCAGTCTTCGACAGTCACGAATCTTACATTGGCCTGTCTGTTCAGTTGCTGTCGCAGTCGCTCGAGAAACTCGGGCGGGATCGATGGCTTTCCGGCTGGCACAAGAGCGATGGTTCGCGGGTGTGGATCGGGCCTCGCGGAGCTTAACCGGTTGCGGTCGGCCAATCGTCGCGCAAGCGTGATCGTCAGCGTCTGCCAGATTTGCGGGCTATGTTCTGCCAGCGCATCGAATGCAGCTCGGCTGAGCCGCAGCACGACGCTCTCGCGCAGCGCGGTTGCCGTCGCGGTCCGCCCACCACCGGCGAGAAACGCCACCTCACCAATCAACTGCCCCGGTCCAACTTCCGCCAGCGCGTCATCTTTGTTTTTTGAGCGAATTTCAAACCGCCCAGATGCAACGATATACAACGCATTGGCCGCAGCGCCTTCTTTGACAAGCACTTCACCGCGCGACAACCGCACTGTTTCGAGGATGTGGCACAGTTCCGCACGCAGGCTTTCGGGCAGCGCTGCAAACAGATCGATCGTATTGGTGCACAGCTGCAGGCCGTCGCTATCGTCCATAAACCGCGCTCCATGAAATCCGTCATCCGTCGTCAACGCATTAGACTGCGGAACCGCACGAATAGAAAGAACCTCAACCTCGCAACCCCACAAAATCCCGTCATAGAAGCGTGATGAACGTTCAGGCCTTCAATACAACTCAAGCCAGAGCGCCGCCGAAAGGCACCCGCGCGAATGCGCCCCGGCTCTCACAAATCCCAGAGCGCCACAAGGCCCCTACACCCGGAAGCGCATGCGACCCGGCGCGAGCGCTGCCCCCGCGGAGGGCCAGCCCGCGTTAGCGGGCGTACAGGCCCGTGAGCGCAAAAGCCTCACTTCCAGAGCGTCCCTGTAACCTGCTCTTTCACCCGCCTCCCCAGACCCAAAAATCATGTTACCATCCACGCATCCAATCGAACCTTCAGGAGCGCGCCCATGGCCAACGACGATCTTCGACTGCAGACCGGCCTCAATGCCTGGCGCCACCAGACCAATCACAATCGGATGGTCGACATGCAAGGAGCCTCTGAGGCCCCCGCTGCCGCAGCAGATGCCTACGTCAAACTAGCTCATTTCTCGAGCTCCGCTTTCCGCATCACGACGCCGTCAGGGCTGACCATCATGATCGACCCTTGGCGTAATTTGCCGACCGGTAAATGGGATTGGTATTTCCACGACTTCCCAGCTACCGCCGTCGACATCGGCATTTCGACCCACGCCCACTTTGACCACGACGCGCTCCATCTTCTCGACGCAAGCGTCCTGCTCGATCGCCTGATCGGCACCTACGAGTTCGGTGACGTGAAGATCACCGGCATTGCCGACAAGCATGCGATTGATGCCAGCAACGCAATCTACGACATGCACCTCATAAACAGTTCGTTTGGCGGCCAAAACCTAGACCCGCCCAACAACGCGCGCTCGTGGGACAACTGCATGATCATGGTAGAAACCGGTGGCCTACGTATCCTGCATTGGGGCGACAACCGACATAATCCCCCTGAAGAAATCTGGCAGCGCATCGGTGCCGTCGACATTTTGTTATTACCGGTTGACGACAGCCAACATGTCATGGGCTTCAGCATGTCGGACGAGATCATCGCGCGTCTCGCGCCCAAAATCGTCGTGCCGCATCACTATTACATTTGGAACATCGTTCAACGCCAAAGCACACTGTTGCCGGCTGATCGCTGGCTCGCCACGCAACCCAACGTCCGGCATCTCGAAACGGGCGAGACCACCTACACGCCCGCAAGTCTCCCCACATCAACAACAGTCGATCATTTCGGCGCCCACGTTGCCTTCGACGTCAACGCCTGGCACGCCGCCAACGGCCTGACACTCCGCGAATGAGACCAGCGCAAGCAAGCCACTCCCAGAGCCTCGCCGCCACATTCCTTCGGGAATGCGCCCCGGCTCCCACATTTTCCAGGGTCTCACAAGGCGACTACACCGGGGAGCACCGCGACCCGGCGCTTGGCGCCGCCCCCGCGGAGGCGCAGCCCGGCTATGCCGGGCGAACAGCGCCGCGAGCGCAAAAGACTCACTCCCAGAGCCTCCCCGCATCACCCTCGTGCGGATGCGCCCCGGCTCTCACATTTCCCAGAGCGCTACAAGGCCCCCACACCCGGGAGCGCACGCGACCCGGCGCGAGCGCCGCCCCCGCGGAGGCGCAGCCCGGCTTTGCCGGGCGAACAGCGCCGCGAGCGCAAAAGCCTCACTCCCAGAGCCTCCCCGCATCACCCTCGTGCGGATACGCCCCGGCTCTCACATTTCCCAGAGCGCTACAAGGCCCCTACACCCGGGAGCGCACGCGACCCGGTGCTTAGCGCCGCCCCCGCGGAGGCGCAGCCCGGCTTTGCTGGGCGAACAGCGCCGCGAGCGCAAACAACGTTCTCCACCAATAATACACAATTCATCGTGTGCGACTGGACAGCGCGCGTCCGAATCATCTGATATGTTACATTCGTGCCTGACTTAGAGGAAAACGGCATCAATGCTCAAAACAGTAACAATTCTGGCTGCAGTCGCCACTGGCTTTGGTTTGATGGGATGCTCATCAATGCCGGAATCGATCCTACCGTCATCGCTGATGACAACCGGTGCCTTGCCAACGGCTGCAAGCACACCTGCCAAACCGGCCGCGTTCGCTAAGCCTGTTAAAGTTGCGAAAGCAACGCGGATGTATGTCTGGGCGGCATTCAAGGAAAAAGACTGCAGCCCAGTCACACCTCAAATGGCCGTTGCTGTGACGCCAACCAAAGGCGCAGTCAGCTTCCGCCCCAACGAGACGATTACGATCCAGCATAGCACGTCGGGCAAATGCGTCGGCCAGCGCGTGCCGGGAACTGCGGTCTATTACACGCCGAAAGCCGACCAGGACGGACCGGATAGCTTCTCCGTCACGGCAACCAATTCATCCGGTCAGGTCGCAACCCGTTCATTCAACGTCAACGTTGTGCAATAGCAGCGCCTGAAGGAGATCATCCTTCAGCGACGACCCGCAGCGTATCGATATCTTTGATGCCAAGCAGCATTGAGCCAATGCTGCCATCGGCTGCCGCGGCCTGCCATTCCTTGATGCGCGCCTTAATCCGATCAGCCGGCCCAACCAGCGCCGTTTCATCCACCAGTGAATCCGGCACGGCTGCAACTGCTTCTGCGCGCCGTCCTTCCAGAAACGCATCCTGGATCTTCACGGCGGCGTCTTCATAGCCAAGCCGTTTGGTATAGTCGTTGTAGAAATTCTTGTTCCGCGCGCCCATGCCACCAATGTAAAACGCAAGCTCGGTCTTGACCGTATCGCGGCACGCCTGCAGGTCGTCACCCATTTGCACGCGCACAAACGGCGCAATATCAAAATCGCCAAGATCCGTGCTGCGACCAGCCTTCACACGTCCCTCTTCGACATGGCTCCGTACCAGTTCCGCCTTCTCCGGAATCATAAAGATCGGCTGCACGCCATCTGCAACCTGTCCAGCTGTCCGCAGTCCCGCCGGCGCAAACGACCCTGTGTAAATCTTCATATCCGGATCGGGGTGCATGATCGTTTTGAGCGCTTTGCCAAGTCCTGTGGTGCCATCGCCCGTGTTTGGGATCTGATAAAACTCACCCTGAAACTCAAGCGGCTTTTCGCGCGCAAAAATTTTCCGGATTACTTCGATATATTCCCGCGTGCGCTTTAGCGGCTTGCCAAACACTTCGCCGTGCCAACCCTCAATCACCTGCGGCCCCGACGGCCCAATACCCAATAAAAAGCGCCCGCCCGACATCGACTGCAACGACATCGCCGTCATGGCGGCGCAGGTCGGTGTCCGGGCTGACATCTGCATAATGCCCGTGCCGACATTGATCTTGGTCGTCCTCGCCAACACCCAGGCAGCCGGCGTTACGGCATCCGAACCCCACGCCTCGCTGGTCCATACAGAATCGTAGCCAAGTCGTTCGGCTTCCAGAATGAGCTCCATATCGGGACCACCCGGCGCGCCTTTATATCCCAACAACAATCCGAGCTTCATCCGGCTTAACTCCTTTATGAGTCTAGTATTCAATCTCGGGCACCGTAACCTCTGTCGAGGCGCAGGGCACGATCAATTCTGATCCGTCTTATCAACTCCATCGGGGCTAACGCAGACGCCTCACAATCCGCTCAGCATCTTTTCCGCGCTGGTCTCTCCGAAGCCGCCGTCTTCAAGGTACATCTGCGTTACGACACCATCATCGAGCACCATCGAAAACCGCCGGCATCTCGGTCCATAGCCCTTGGCGCTCAGATTCACCTCAAGCCCGGCAGCGCGCGTGAAATTCAAACAGCCATCGCCAACCATCAAAACCTTGCCCTCGGCGCCATGCTCCCGCGACCAGGCCGCCAGCACGGCTGCATCATTCACCGCGAGGCACATCATCTCGTCGACGCCTTTCGCTTTGATCGCGTCGGCATTCTCAACAAACCCCGGTAGATGCCGTGCCGAGCATGTTCGCGTAAACGCACCTGGCACGCCAAACAACGCAACCCGGCGGCCACTAAACAGCACATCCGATGACACCGCTTCCGGCCCGTCGTCCCCCATACGGAACAGTTCCACCGTCGCGACTTTGTCACCAACCTTGATCGTCATATCAACCTCCCGCTGCTGGCGCATTTCCGCGGCCAAGCGTTCACCTGCTAGAAATCCGTATCTCGCACCAGTATTGCTGATACGCTGCCACAAAACCACTGATCACCGGACCTCTCCCCCATGATTGAACAAGCGATCGAAGATCTGATGGCGCTGCTGCCCATCGAAGCGGCTCCCGGCAAAGAGGCAGCTGTGGCCAGCGCCCTGCGCGACCGACTTATCGACATCGGCGTGCCACCTGATAAAATCCGCCATGACAACGCCCAGGCACAAAGCGAATACGGTGGCGAAGTCGGCAATCTGATTGTCGAGATCGACGGCAACCATCCATCTCCACGCCTTATGTTCAGTTCGCATATGGATACGGTCCCCGATGCCGTCGGCTGCAAACCGCGTCGCGACACAGCAACGAACCGCATCGTCAACGACGCACCCGGTCGCGCGCTTGGCGGCGACAACCGGCTTAGCTGCGCCATCCTTCTCACGCTAGCCCGCCACCTCGTGCCGCTGCAGGGCGACCACGCTCCCGTCACGCTCGTCTTCTTCATCCAGGAAGAAGTCGGCCTCATCGGCGCTCGCGGTCTCGACACGTCAATGCTCGGAACGCCATCTCCGGCAATGTGCATCAATCTGGATGGTGGCCCTGTGCACGAGCTGGTCACCGCTGTCACCGGCACTGAGCGCTTCACGATCGACATTGCCGGTATCCCAGCCCACGCCGGTCGTCCCGCAGGTGGCGTATCAGCTGGCGTGATCATGTCGCTTGCGCTGGCAGACCTGCAACGCGCCGGCTGGCATGGTCCCATCGAGCGCAACGCCGGTCGCGGCTCGGCCAATCTCGGCACCGTCAACGGTGGCCAGGGTAGCAACGTTGTCATGCCGGCGCTCAGCATCCTTGCCGAAGCACGCTCGCACGACCCAGAGTTCCGCCAACAGATTATCACCGCCTGGAAAGACGCCTTCACTGCAGCGGCAGCCGAACTAACCAACGATGCTAGCCAAACCGGCAGTGTCACGTTCGGTCCCGGTCCAACCTACGAATCATTCGCCTTGAGCGATGACGAGCCCGTCGTGAAGCTAACGGTTGAGACAGCCAAGCGATGTGGCTTCGACATCAAGACTGTCACCAACAACGGCGGCATGGATGCCAACTGGATCGTGCGCCACGGCATCCCGGCGGTCACTGTAGCTGTTGGTCAGCGTCAGGTTCACACCGCCGACGAATGGATCCACTTGGACGATTTCGAAAAGGCCTGCCGCCTCGTCGTCGCCATCGGCACGGATGGCCACAACCACCTGTCCTGACAGCTAACGTCAGCAATGTGTCCCATTTGTTCGAGTGTCCTTGCCAATCGATGCTATTGCTGTGCCCGCAAGTTATAGGCAACGCAAAACATACCTTCAGGTGTCACCCCGGTGCTCGTCACCGGGGCCCATCGTGCTTCGGGCGCAACCCTTACGAGTGTGGTAGATAGTGCGGCATGTGATCGTGTCGAGTTTGGCACTGGTCCCGAGGACCCATTTCGCCACATATATGGATGCCGCAAACAGCACTCAGCCTGCTCAACAATCTCCCGCCAAAAGCTCGCCCACGCCACCCTTAAGGAAGCTCTCTCTTGATCGATCCGGTTTTCATCGCAGCCGCGATCGCAATTGCTGTTAGCATCAACTTTGGCATTGCCAGCCACATCCAGCACATCGCTCTCGACCACATGGATGTCAGTACAGGAACGCTCGTCAACGTCGCGACATCTGCCGCGATCTTCTGGGCGCTCAGCCCATTCTTTCTGGTACCCGAAACGCTCGTGACGCCGCCCGTCGCCTACTTCGCCGCAGCCGGCCTGATCGTGCCCGCCGTCTCGATTACGTTCTCCACCTTGAGCGTCAAAACCATCGGCCCGGGTCTCACTGCGGGTCTGGCCGCCACTTCGCCAATTTTCGCGATGGCCATCGCCGTGTTGTTTCTCGGCGAGACGGTCACCGCGCCCATTCTGACCGGCACACTGGTGGTGATGTTCGGCATCATGTTGATCGCAGCGTTCCGGTCCCGGCAGACCAGCAGCAACTGGCCGCTTTGGGCGTTATTATTGCCGCTCGTCGCAGCGCTCACGCGCGGCATCTCGCATCCACTCCTAAAACTCGGCCTCACCGGCCTGCCAAGTCCGCTTACTGCAGCTCTGGTCACCAGCACGGTCTCGCTGATCGTCCTGTCGCTCCTGCGCCTCGTCTCGCGCCGCGCCCTGCCAGCCTGGAATCGCGGCTATCTCTGGTTCGCCCTATGCGGCGTCATCAACGGCGCCGGCATTCTCGGCCTTGGCATCGCGCTTGATATCGGCGATGTGATCGTCGTCTCCCCACTAGTCGCCACAACACCCGTCTTCACCCTCCTGATGGGGTACGCAATCTTCCGCCGCGAAACCATCACCTGGTCCACCGTCGCCGCCATAGGCCTAATTTTCTGCGGTTGCCTCCTGATCATCCTGCGCTAGAGATCCCTTTTCAAGGCGATGCCGTAAGGCAGCCTCGCGAATGCGACCTAGCTCTCTCATTTTCCAGAGCCCCGCAAGGTCACTACACCCGGGAGCGCATGCGACCCGGCCGCTAGGCCGCCCCCGCGGAGGCGCAGCCCTGCCACTTTGGCCGGGCGAACAGCGCCGTGAGCGAAAAAAGAGCAATTTCCAGAGCCCTGCCGTCACGTCCCCGTGCGAATGCACCCTAGCTCTCTCATTTCCCAGAGGGTATCAAGGTAACGACACCGGGAGCGCATGCGACCCGGCCGCTAGGCCGCCCCCGCGGAGGGGCAGCCCTGCTCTTCGCAGGGCGAACAGCCCCGTGAGCGAATACAGAGGAGCCCACCAATGCCAGCCACCCTACCCGAGACCCAGATCCCCGGCGTAGTTCATCGCCGCGTTGGCGATATCGTCGTCACTGCGATCGCCGATGGCTTCCTTGATGGCGACCTCAGCGTCCTGCGTAACATCGCGACCGAAGACGCAGCCGAAATCCTTAGCGCCAATCATCGCCCGGCCAGGCGCACCAACGTCAATTGCTTCGTGATCCATTCGAAAGGCCGGACCGCGCTTGTCGAAACCGGATGCGGCACCTATATGCAGGAAACCAGCGGCAAGCTCCTTGCCAACCTCGCAGCTGCCGGCGTCGCGCCATCAGATGTCGACTCCGTGCTGCTCACGCACATGCACCCGGATCATTCCGCCGGTCTCACCAACCGCGAAACCAACGAGCGCTTCTTCGACAACGCCGAGCTCGTTGTGCATGAAAACGAGCCGAAGCACTGGCTTGACGACGGCAACCTCGCCCGCGCAACGGAACGCGAACGCAATCTCTTCTTCAATTGCGCTCGCGAACAGATTGCGCCTTATATGGATCGCCTCAAACCGTTCACCTCAGGCGAAGTTTTCCCCGGCGTGACGGCGATTCCACGCCCGGGCCACACCCCCGGCCATAGCAATTTTCTGATTGAATCCGGCAACGAACAGCTGCTGATTTGGGGCGACATCGTCCACATTCCCGAAGTTCAAACCGCCCGCCCCGAAGCCTGCATGGTCTACGATACCGATCCGACCCAGGCTGAAGCTTCACGCCGCGCGGTGTTTGACATGGTCGCGACTGATGGCCTGCTCCTCACCGGCATGCATCTCCACTTCCCAGGCTTCTCGCGCCTTGTAAAACGTGGCGATGGCTACCAACTGCTGCCGGCTGCGTGGGAGCACAATCTGTGAGCAATATCCATCCCGAAACCGGCTGCCGGCTTCCACCTTTGGTGCGCGAAGATCTCGATGATCGTGGCCGCGCCGCATACGATCGCCAACTCGACCCGACACGCGGCTCAATTGTTGGCCTGCGCGGCCCGACCGGCATTCGCCTGCATTCCCCGGCCATCGCTGAAAACGCTCAGGCGGCCGTGCAGTTCTTTCGCACCGATACATTGCTCGACGAACAAACCCGCGAGATTGCGATCATCACGACCGCCCGTGCGCATGACAGTCAGTTCGAGTGGGCAGCCCACGGCCCACTCGCCGCCAAGGTCGGTGTCGCCGATGCCACGATTGACGCTGTCCGCCACAACAAGCCACTCGACGGTCTGCCCGCGCGCGATGCGTTAATCATCGCCATCGGTCGTGAACTATTCGGCAATCGCCAACTGCCGCAGCCGCTTTACGACCAGGCCGTCACCCACTTCGGTGAGCGCGCGCTGGTCGAGCTGATCACCCTGATGGCGATGTACGCCGGTACAGCCTCACTGCTCGCTGCTTTCGATATGCAACTCCCTGACGGCGTCGCGCCAGATCTCCCGTAATCAAGGGCATTCGCACGCCCTCAATCCGGTCGATGATAACCGTTCATTGCCCACCGGATCACTTCCGGCAGCGCCTTTGCACCCAGACCCCAGTTAGCTACGGTCCGGCTGAATCCAACGGCTCGCCGACAGCTTGCCACAGCTTAAATGGGACGTCGCCTTGCAAGACAGCTCCGACAGTATTGTCGTCGAAACGACGCGCCGCATCTTCCAGGATCTCTGTGATCCGCAGACGGTCAATGCCGCCAAAGACGATGCTTGGAAAGCCAAGCTCTGGCAGGCGCTGGAAGAATCCGGGCTGACGCTCGCTTGGGTGCCCGAAACAGCCGGTGGCACGGGCGCCAGCGTCACAGACGCGTTCGACATCGCCCGCATCTCCGGCCAATACGCGGTACCTGTCGCCCTTGCTGAAACGCTGCTCGCCGGGTGGGCGCTCGCTGAAGCTGGTCAGCAATGCCAGCCAGGCCCGATGACCATCGCCGCTATGCGCGATGGTGCCGCAATCACAGCCGGCGCTGACGCTCGCCTGAAAGGCCGCGCCAAATATGTCGCCTTCGCCCGCGAAGCGACCCTGATCGTCGTCATCGCAGAGCGTGACGAAAAAAGCGTTATCGCTGGCGTGTTGCCGCAAGATTGCAGCCTTTCCGATCGCGCAACCGATATGGGCGGCGAGCGCGCTGATGTTCTGTTCGACAATACGCCAACTCAATTCATCGCTGATGCTCCGGCCGGCTTCGACGCCAATACCATGCGCACGCTCGGCGCAGCTTTGCGTGCCTCACAAATGACCGGCGCCTTGGAATCGATGCTTCAAATTTCAACGCAATACGCCTCTGAACGTGTCGCGTTCGGGCGCACCATTTCAAAATTTCAGGCCGTCCAGCACAACCTCGCCAATCTCGGCACCGAAGTCGCGGCTGCCCTCACGGCGTCGGGCTCCGCCGCCGAAACACTCGAGAGCGCCGCCGACAATACTGAGGCGGTATTCTTCGAAGTCGCATCCGCCAAAATCCGTGTCGGCGAGGCTGTCGAAAAAGGTGCCGCCATCGCCCACCAGGTCCATGGCGCAATAGGCTTCACCGCCGAGCACATTCTGCAACGCTACAGCCGCCGCACCTGGGGCTGGCGCGATGATTTCGGTTCCGAAAGCGTCTGGGCCAAAGATCTCGGCGAACGCGTCATTGCCAATGGGGCCGACGCCCTCTGGCCAATGCTGACGTCGCGCTAGCCACCGCATCGATAAGAACAATCTCGCCTAAGCCGAGTTAAGGACTTTGCCATGCAGACCGCCATCCAGTTCGACCCGCTCCGCCTGCCACCTGAAACCGAGATTCTCCGCCAGGAAGTCCGCGCGTTCATCGCCGAGGAAATTGCAGCCGGCAGTTTCGACCCGGCAATTGGCCTCAAGACCGAAGTCTACGATCGTGAATTCTCCAAGCGTGTCGGCGCCCGTGGTTGGATCGGTATGACGTGGCCGAAAGAATACGGCGGTTCTGAACGCAGCTATCTCGACCGCTACGTCGTCACCGAAGAATTTCGCGCCGTCACCGCGCCAACCTG